>NZ_JFJV02000160.1:0-25980 GCF_000611145.1 Cupriavidus sp. SK-3
CCCCCGCCGGCGTCCGGCTGAAACGCGGCGCCGGCGCCGGCTGCATCACCCCATCGATCTCAAGAAACGTCTCGCGTGCCCGGTTATGCGGATGTTGCGGCGCCTCATCCCAGTCCAGGACCGGCGCAAAACAGGCATCGCTGCCTTCCAGCAACTCGCACCACTGCGCGCGCGTGCGGGTGAGGAACAGCGCGGTCATGCGCGCCTTCAGCTCGGGCCAGTGGCGTTTATCGAGTTGCTTGTCGAAGAGCGGATCGTCCAGGCCGCACCGCTCGCGCAGCAGCGCATAGAACTGCGGCTCGATGGCGCCCACCGCCACGTACTTGCCGTCGGCACACGCATAGGTGTCATAAAAATGGGCCGCGCCGTCGAGCAGGTTGTCGCCGCGCTGGTTGTTCCAGCGCCCGGCCGCCTTGAATCCGTACATCATCGCGGACAGCAATGCGGTGCCATCGGTCATAGCCGCATCCACCACCTGCCCCTTGCCCGAATTACGCGCCTCGTTGACCGCGCACATCACGCCAAACGCCAGCAGCATGCCGCCGCCGCCAAAGTCGCCGACGTAGTTGAGCGGCACCACGGGCGGCTGCCCCGGCCGGCCAATGGCATGCAGCGCGCCGCCAATGGCGATGTAGTTGATGTCGTGGCCGGCCGCCTGGGCCAGCGGCCCGTGCTGGCCCCAGCCGGTCATGCGGCCGTACACCAGCGCCGGGTTGCGCGCCAGGCAAACGTCCGGGCCCAGCCCCAGGCGCTCCATCACGCCCGGGCGGAAGCCTTCGATCAACACGTCAGCCTTGGCGATCAGGTCCAGCACGACCCCGGCCGCGCCGGGCTTGCGCAGGTCGATGGCCAGCGAGCGCCTGCCGCGCGCGGTCACGTCGCAGCGCGCCTTGCCCGCGCCGGTGGCCGGCGCCTCGCCGGGCTGGGCCGGGCGGGGCCGGTCGATCCGGATCACCTCGGCGCCCTGGTCGGCCAGCATCATCGCGCAGAAGGGCGCAGGGCCGATCCCAACCATTTCCACCACTTTCAGTCCCGCCAACGGTCCCGCCATGTCCTGTCTCCGGTTGTCTGCTCCTTCAGGCGGAGCGTCTAGCCGGCCAGTTTGCCACGAACGCCGGGGGCCGGAATCGTCAATACCGACGAATCCGCGCGGTGCCGCTTAAGCCAGGGACGCCGCGGCGAAGGCCGGCGGCGTTGCGGCAAGCGCCTCGCGCAGCGCCCGGGCAGTGCGTTCGCCCAGGTCACCGGGCACGGGCTGGCCGCTTTCCGCCAGCGCCTGGGCCACGCTGACCACCTTGTCGGCCCGGTAATGGCGCCCGCTGCCGATGGCGGCCTCGAAGTCGTTGGCGCGCTGGTTGATCTCCTCCGGATCGGCGCTGACCAGCAGGACTGCGTGGGCCAGCACGACGTGCAGGCTGGCGTCCCCGGCGCCCGCCACGCGGCGCCAGTACTGCGCGGTGCCGGCGATCTTGCGGGCCAGTTCCGGGGAGCCCCAGGCCAGGTTGAAGCGGCCATCGCAGAACGAGCCGTCCACGGCCTGCCAGTGCGTGCGCAGCCCCAGCTTGTTCAAGGCACCGGCCAGCACCTCGCACAAGTGCAGGTAGACCGGCTCGGCGCAGGTGCCTGCGCCGCCGCGCACGGGGTAGGCCAGGCTCAGGTTGAGGATGCCGGGGCCTTGCGG
This sequence comes from Cupriavidus sp. SK-3, assembly GCF_000611145.1. NCBI lineage: Bacteria > Pseudomonadati > Pseudomonadota > Betaproteobacteria > Burkholderiales > Burkholderiaceae > Cupriavidus > Cupriavidus sp. SK-3. The sequence continues at coordinate 1,682 of NZ_JFJV02000160.1, forward strand.
CACCAGCCCGCCGCCCGAGAGGCGCAGCCACACCGGGCAGCCGCGCGCGGCAAAGTCGCTGCGCGCGGCGTCCAGTCGCGCATGGCGCAGGTAGCTGCGCGGCACCACCAGCGAGACGGGCGCCTGCCACAGATGCGCCAGCCAGCGGCCGGCGGATGCCTGTTCCAGCAGCGCCTGTTCGGCGTGGAGGGGATCGGGGTCGGTGGGATCGGGATCGAGGGTTTCAAATCGCATGGCATGGCCGGTAAGCGCCGGGGCGGGATGCGCGTAACCGGGCCGCGGTGCGGCCCGGTGCCGGTCAGTGGAAGGTGAAGCCACCGTCGACGTTGACCGACTGCCCGGTCACATTGTCCATGGTCGCGAAGAACAGCGCCATCCTGCCCATGTCTTCCGGCGTCTGGGCACGTCCTTGCGGGATCAGCGTGAGCTGGTGGCGGGCCCAGGAGTCTTCGACCGATTCGCCCTCGGCCTTCCATTCGTCGGACAGGCGGTCCCACATATAGGTGCGGACGATGCCGGGGCAGATGGCGTTGACGGTAATGCCATCGCGGGCGACTTCCTTGGCCAGTGCGTTGGTGAAGCCAACCACGGCGAACTTCGAGGCGCTGTAGTGGGCGAGGTTGGGGAAGCCTTCCTTGCCGGCGATCGAAGCGACGTTGATGATGCGGCCTCTGCCCTGGGCTTTCATGTGCTCCAGCGCGGCCTGGCAGCCCAGGAAGGTGCCCTTGGCGTTGACGTCCATGACGAAGTCCCAGTCGCGTTCGCTCACCGCTTCCACAGGGTGGATACTGATGACGCCGGCGCAGTTGACCAGGATGTCGAGGCCGTCCAGCCGGTCAAGTGCTTGCCTCACCATCGCGCGGTGCATCTCGGGCTTTGTCACGTCGACCTTGAGGGTGCTTACCCGACGGCCGAGCGAGCGCACTTCTTCCGCGGTTTCGCGCATGGCGTCTTCGAGCAGGTCGGCGATCAGGATGTCGGCACCGGCATGCGCCAGCGTCAGCGCGATGCCGCGGCCGATGCCGCGCGCGCCGCCGGTGATTACGGCTACTTGTCCCTTCAGGGGTTCGTCCATGGGTGGTCTCCTAGGCTTGTTTTGTTGATTTTCTTCAGTGCATACAGCAACGAAAATGCGTCGCGCGACGCACTGGCTTTCTCCCCTCTCCCGCGTCGTGAGAGAGGGGAGCAAACCAGCGGGACTCCGCTTCGTCAGCCGCCGACATGCCGCTTGAGCAGCGCGTTGACTTCGTTGGCCTTCTCCATCTGGCTCATATGGCCCGCATCGTCGAACACCTTGACGGTGGCGCCTGCGGGTGCATTCTCCGCATGCGCCGCGGGAATGATCTGATCCTGCGCGCCCCAGATCACCAGCACCGGCTTGCCGCTATCGCCCAGCTTGCGGCCCGGCTGCTCGCTCTGCCGGCCACCGCCGAACAGACTCGCACCCAGGCTGCCCAGCGCCTGCGTCACGCCGTCTAGCCGCTTGTACTTCAGCAGGTCGTCCAGCATCTGGCGGCTGACCAGCCCCGCGTCGGCAAACAGCAACTCCACCACCGGCTTGAGATCGCGCCGCGACTGCGCGTTGACGAAGCCCTCGGTGTAGCCGCTGTTGACCTCATCGCCCATGCCGGCTGGCGACACCAGCGCCACCGAACGCACCCGTTGCGGCGCGTCCACCGCCAGCTGCGCGGCCACGCCGCCACCCATCGAGTGGCCGACCAGGTGGGCCTGGCCGATATCCAGCGCGTCCATGAAGCGCGCGACGAATCCCGCCAGCGATGCCAGCGTGGTGCCCGGCAACGTCGGCGTGGACTGTCCGTGCCCCGGCAGGTCGAGCGCGATCACGGTGTGCGCTTCCGCCAGCGCGTCGAGGTTGAACAGCCAGTTGTCGAGGTCGCCGCCAAAGCCGTGGATGAAGAGCACCGTCTGCGCGCCCTCTCCCCGTTTTGCATAGCGCACGCGGATGCCATCGACATCGATGAAATGGTAGGCGGAAGCGGCCGCGTCTTCATCGTCCTCGTCGGCCGCCGGCGTCTCGTAGGCAGCGACAAAGGCGTCGATCTCCGCGTCGCTGACTTCGGGCGGGGCCAGTACGCCGAGCAGCGCCTTGACCGGCAGGATGTCGCCCACGGCGGCCACCTTGCGGCGCAAGGTGCCGGCGTCCGGCGCTTCCACCGCGTTGGCGATCTTGTCGGTTTCCACGTCGAGGATCGGCATGCCTACCGAGATCTGCGCGCCCTCCTCCACCAGCCAGTCGTTGATGGTGCCTTCTTTCATCGACAGGCCCCATTTGGGCATGACGATCGGGGTGATCTCGGCCATCAGTGTTTCCCTCCTTTCACGGTCTTGCGCGCGGCATCGGCGATCTGCGCCGCGCTGGGGATATACAGGTCTTCCAGCGCGGGCGAGAACGGCACCGGGGTGTGCGGCGGGCAGACCATCTCGATGCCGGCCTTGAGCGCGCCGAACGCGCGCTGCGCCACTTGCGCCGAAATGTCGGTGGCGATATTGCAGCGCGGGCTGGCTTCATCCACCACCACCAGGCGGCCGGTGTTTTCCACCGATTCCAGCACGGTGTCGATATCCAGCGGCGAGAGCGTGCGCAGGTCCACGATCTCGGCTTCGATGCCTTCCTTGGCCAGCGTGGCCGCCGCTTCCAGCGCGCGATGCACCATCAGGCCGTAGGTGACGATGGAAACGTCCTTGCCGTCGCGCACGATATTGGCTTCGCCGAAAGGAATCGCGTAGGAGTTCTCGGGCACCTCGCCTTCGAAGCCGTAGAGGTTCTTGTGCTCGCAGAAGATCACCGGATCGTTGTCGCGGATCGCCTGGATCAGCAGGCCCTTGGTGTCGTACGGCGTGCTGGGGCATACCACCTTGAGGCCGGGGATATGCGTGAACAGCGGCGTCAGCATCTGGCTGTGCTGGGCCGCCGCGCGAAAGCCCGCGCCGACCATGGCGCGGATCACCACCGGCGTCTCCGCCTTGCCGCCGAACATGTAGCGGAACTTGGCGGCCTGGTTGAAGATCTGGTCGAAGCAAACGCCCATGAAGTCGATGAACATCAGCTCGGCAATCGGCCGCATGCCGCAGGCGGCGGCGCCGATGGCCGCGCCCACATAGGCGGATTCGGACAGCGGCGTGTCGAGCAACCTGTCGCCATGCTTGGCGTACAAGCCCTTGGTCACGCCGAGTACGCCGCCCCAGGCGTCTTTCTCGCCGTCCGCGCCGGCGCCGCCGACGATATCCTCGCCGAGCATGATCACGCTCGGGTCACGGGTCATTTCCTGGTCGATCGCTTCGTTGATCGCCAGCTTCATGCTTAATTTGCGGGACATGGTTTGGTCTCCTGATCGTGCTTGCTGTCGTTATGTCTCGGAATGACTGAGGTCGCGCGCTCAATAGCTGACGTACACGTCGGTCAGCAGGTCGGCGGGCGTCGGGAACGGCGCTGCCTTGGCCTGCTGCACCGCGTCCTCGATCAGCGCGGCAACCTGCTCGTCGATGGCCTTGAGCTCGTCCAGCGCGATCACGCCGGACTGGGTCACGGTGGCGGTGAACTTCTTCAGACAGTCCTTGTTGGCGCGGATGTCGTCGAGTTCGCCGGAGGCGCGATAGGTTTGCGCATCGCCTTCGAAGTGGCCGTAGAAGCGCACCATCTTGCATTCCAGCAATGCCGGACCGCCGCCTTCGCGGGCGCGCTTGATGACTTCGCCCGCGGCCTCGTGCACCGCGAAGAAATCGGTGCCGTCCACCGTCACGCCGGGAATGCCGAAGCCGGCGGCGCGGTCCACGTAGCTGTCCACGGCAGTGCCGTAATCGCGCGCGGTGGATTCCGCGTAGCCGTTGTTCTCGATCACGAAGATCACCGGCAGGTTCCACACCGCGGCCAGGTTCAGGCTCTCCAGGAAGGTGCCCTGGTTGGATGCGCCATCACCGGCGAAGGTGATGCCGATCTCGCCCTTGCCGCGGAACTTGGCCGCCAGCGCGGCGCCGCAGATCAGCGGCGCGCCCGCGCCCAGGATGCCGTTGGCGCCCATCATGCCCTTGGACAGATCGGCGATATGCATGGAGCCGCCCTTGCCGTTGCAGGAGCCGCCCTTGCGCCCGTAGATCTCCTTCATCATCGCGACCGGATCCACGCCCTTGGCGATGCAGTGGCCGTGGCCCCGGTGCGTGCTGGCGATGCGGTCGCCGTCGCCCAGGTGGTGCAGGATGCCGACCCCGGCGGCTTCCTCGCCGGCGTAGAGGTGGACGAAGCCCGGGATGTCGCCGCGCCCGAAGTCCACGTGCAGGCGTTCTTCGAAATCGCGGATGGTGCGCATCCTGCGATAGACGGCGAGCAGTTCCTGCTTGTCGAGGGGCAGCGTGTTCCCGGCGGCGCCGGATGAGTTGGCTGTCATGTCTGTCTCCTTCAAGGTTTTGTGGTGGCGGTAAAAAACTCGGTCAGTGGCTGGGGTGGAGGATGTTGCTGCTGCGGTTGCGGTGGCGGTGGCGCGCGCCCGCTGCGCATCAGCCCCGCGGCGGCGGCGTAGCGCATGCAGGCGGCTACGTCGATGCTCAGGAAGGCGCGCTCGCGCAGCGTCACGGTGACGGTGTCCTGCGGGCCGAACACCAGTTCGCGTTCGCCATCGAGCGCGACGATGCCGGCGCGCTGGCGCACACGGTGCGGCACCCCGTCGGTCAGGCGCTCCCAGCCCGCGATGGGCACGGCGCGCAGCAGGCCCGGCGCAATCGGCGCGCGCAGCGCGAAGCGGCCCTCGCCGGGCGCGGCGAGTTCGATCGCCAGGCCGCCGGGCTCGTGCCGGCCCACCGGCTCAAGCAAGCCGCCGATGGCGGACAGGCCGATGGCCTGCGGATCGGCAAAGGACACGAAGACCGCGCCCAGCGTCTCGGTTTTCCACAAGGCGCGCGCGCCGATGAAGTGCTCGTGGGAAATCACGGCGTCGACCAGCGCGATGTCGTGCCGCACCCCGCCCTCGCCGGCAATCGCAATGTCCAGCCGCTTGTTGCCGGCCAGCGCATGCGCGGCAGGAATGCGGCCGCTGGCGAACAGGCCGGTGGCCAGGCCCGTGATGGTGGGCTCGCGCATTTCGGGGTAGGCGTTGTTGGTGCCGGTGGAGAGGCCGGCGATCGGCACGGTGCCGCATTCGCGCACCACCGCGCGGTGGGTGCCGTCGCCGCCGAGCACGATGATGGCGGCCACGCCGGCCTCGCGCATCATGCGTGCGGCCAGGAAGGTGTCGTCGACGCGCGCGGTGACGGGCATGTCGAGGTACTCCACCTCCGGCAGCGCGGCGTCCGGACCCTGGCGGCGCGACAGGTGGCGCGCCAGCAGCACGCGCATGCCTTCGCGGTCCGGCATCATCAGCACGCGGCCGACCCCGCAAGCCGACAGCGCGGCCAGCAGGCGCAGCACGATATTGACGCGATCGGCCAGTTGCAGCGTATTGGCGTTGGCGATCACGCGGCGGATATCGCGCGCGGATATCGGATTGGCGATGATGCCGACCAGCGGCCGTGCGGCCAGCGCTTGCTCACCCATGCATGTCTCCTGTCGCCCTGGTTTTTTTCCCAGGTTCTGACAGGCATATCGCAACGGGCGTGCCAACCCGCGAAAGCGGGTTCCGGAGGCAAGAAACCCGGGATTACCCCGAGGAAAACGGCGTCGGACGGTGGTGTTTCGGGGTGTACGCGGGCTGCGGCGTGACAGGTGTCACAGCATCAGTTGTACAGGTGGTGAACAGGTGTAGCGGGCGGCGATGGCACGCCGCGCCGCCCGCCTCAGTGGTGTCCCGCGTCGCGCTGGTTGGGCGACTCGATGCCGTAGCGCGCCATGCGGCGGTACAGCGTCATCCGGCTTACGCCGATCTGGCGTGCCACCGCGCTCAGGTTCCAGCCCGCCGCGCGCAGGTATTGCATCAGCAGCATCCCTTCCGGCGGCAGCAGGTGGGGGTCGAAACCGGGCGCCGGCAAGGCCGGGGCGGCTTCGGCCGCCGCGCCTGCGGGCGCCGCGCCGGGATATACCGGCAGCAGATCTTGCTGCACCGGCATCTCGCCGAGGCCATCGGGCAGGTCCTCCGCCTCGATATGGCCGTTGTTGCAGACGGCGCGCGCGTACTCGAGCGCGTTGCGCAATTCGCGCAGGTTGCCGGGCCAGCGATGCGCCTGCAGCCGCGCGCGCGCCCCGGGCGAAAGGCTCACGGCGGCCTGTTGCTCGCCGCCGCTGAGCATCTTGTCAATCATCCAGTCCAGGTCCGTACGTTCGCGCAGCGGCGGCAGCATCAGCCGCGCGCCGTTGAGCCGGTAGTACAGGTCCTCGCGGAAGCGGCCGCTGCTGACCAGCTGGTCCAGCGGATGATGGGTAGCGGAGATCACGCGCAGGTTGACCGGCACCGGGCGCGACGCGCCGATCGCCAGCACCTCGCCCTCGGCCAGCACGCGCAGCAGGCGCGACTGCAGCTCGCGCGGCATGTCGCCGATCTCGTCCAGAAAGAGTGTGCCGCCGTCGGCCTCCTGGATCAGCCCGCGCTTGGGGCGGGAGCCGGCGCCGGAGAAGCTGTTGGGCAGGTGGCCAAACAGCTCGCTCTCGATCAGCGATTCCGGAATCGCCGCGCAGTTCACCGCCACGAAAGGCCCGTGGCGGCGCGAACTGGACTGGTGCAAGGCTTTGGCGAGATATTCCTTGCCACTGCCGGTCTCGCCGTTGATCAGCAGGTTGATGGGTGAGTCGACCAGCTTGGCGGCGCGCAGCAATTGCTGCTGCAGTGCCGCATCGCCACCGCACAGGGCGGCCAGCGGCGCCTGCAGCGGCGTGGTCCGCTCGGCGGTGTCGCGGGCGCGCTGCCAGCGCAAGGCCGGCGGCATCACGCTCAGGTAAAGCCGCCCGCCGCTGCGGGCCAGTGCCAGCGCGCGCTGCTCGCTCGGGCGCGAATGCACGAAGCGGCCCAGCTCATCGAGCCGCGCTTCGAACAGCGATTCGAACGGCATGCCCAGCACCGGCGCACCGCCGGGCTGCACGCCCAGCTCGGCCTCCAGCATCTGCTGGGCGCGGCGGTTGTGGCCGACGATGCGGCCGCCGGCGTCAAGCGCCAGCAGGTATTCCGGATTGACGTCGACGAATTCCGGCGCGGCATTGAGCTTGAGGATCCAGTCCTCCCGGTGGCTGCGCACGAAGCTGGCGTTCTCGATGCGGGTGGCGTAGATGCGCACCATCTGCAGCGCCAGTCCCTGGCTGTCCTTGGCCTGCGGCGAGGTCAGCGCGGAGATGTCGAGGATGGCGCAGAGGCTGCCATGCGAGTCGAACAGGGGCGCCGCGGTGCAGGTCAGCGGGATATGCGTGGCATCGAAATGGTCGGCCTGGTGCACGGTCAGCGCCTGGCCGGTGGCCAGCGCGGTGCCCACCGCGCAGGTGCCGGCGCCGGCCTCGCTCCATTGCGCGCCCAGGTACAGCCCGGCGTGGCGCAGGGAGGCATCGGCGCTGGCGTCGCCCAGGTAATCCACCGTCACGCCCTGCGCATCGGTCAGCAGCACCACGTAGCCCATGCCGGCCACCTGGCTATACAGCGTCTGCAAGCCGTGGCGCGCGATCCGCGCGAAATCGTCGATACGCTGCTGGTGCTCGCGCAGCCGGGTCTGCGGCAGGATGCAGGCCTGCTGCATGCGCGCCGGGTCCAGGCCGTACTGGTGCACGCAGCGCCGCCACGAATTCTGGATGATGGTTTCGGGCGCGCGCAGCATCGGCGCGCCGGCGCGGGTGGTGAGCTGGACTACCGTGTCGATGTGCTCGCGTTGCCGCAGGTCCATCGTCGTCTCCTTGTCGTCTCCTGGCGCGCCGCCGTCCTGGCGGGAGCCAACGCCCGGCTCTGGCTTGCCTCTGTGCGCCGCAGTTGCGGCGTGGGCGGCCGGGAGTCCTAATGTATCCGACAGGGAGTGGCTTGGGCAAACCTCTTCATCCGAAGTGCGCCGGCGGGCGCTTGCGGCACCCCGCCGCGGACCAGCCGCGTGTTACGCAAGCTCAGCCGCAAAGCCGGTCCGCCAGCGCCGTCAGGCTGTCCACGACCACATCCCAGTCCGACTCGGCCGCACGATCCTTCGACTGGTTCGGCCCGTACTCCGTGGGCCGGTTGACATAGGCGGTGCGCATGCCGTGCGAGCGGCCATGCCGCAGGTCGTTGTTGTGCGCCGCCACCAGCATCACCTCGTGCGGCTGCAGGTCGAAGAAGGCAATCACGCCCTGATAGATCTCCGCCTCCGGCTTGTAGTGGCGCACGATGTCCGCGCTGAATATGGCGTCCCACGGCAGGCCTGCATACCTGGCCGTATCGACCAGGCAGGGCACGCTGCCGTTGGAGAAGGTGGAGATGATGTAGCGCTGCTTCAGCCGCGTCAGCCCGGGCACGGTATCGGGCCAGCCGGAGAGCCGGTGCCAGGCGCGGTTGAGGTAGTCCTTCTCCGCTTCGCTCAGGTCTTCGATGCCGAACTGGTCGAGCAGCGCGTCGAGCCGCTCGCGATGCAGCACGTCGATATTGGCCCAGGGCCGCTCGCCCTTGCGCACGCGATCCATGCCGGGCACATAGCCCGCGCGCCACGCGTCGGTGAAGGCGGTCCAGTCGGCGTCGATGCCCTTCTTCTGCCCGAACGCGCTCAGGTCCGCGATCACGCTGGTGCGCCAGTCCACCACGGTGCCGAATACGTCGAACACCAGCGCCTTGACCGCGCGCAGGTCCGGCGCCGCGCCTTCGGCGCCGCTGGCGTGGCGCTTCCTGTTTTCATGCATCCCGTATCTCCTCCAGGGTAGCCGCGCTCAGGCGCTGGCCTGATCGAGCAGCGCGATATCGCCGGCGCTCAGTGGCAGGCGCGTGGCGGCGATCAGGTCGTCCAGTTGCGCCAGCGAAGTCGCGCTGGCGATCGGCGCGGTAATGCTGGGGCGCGCGATCTGCCAGGCCAGAGCCACTTGCGTCGGGTTGGTGGCGGTGCGCGCCGCTACCTCGTCCAGCGCCGCCAGGATACGCAGGCCGCGGGCATCGAGGTAGGCCTTGACGCGCTGGCCGCGCGCGCCGCTCTTGTCCAGGTCGGCCTCGGAGCGGTATTTGCCGCTCAGGAAACCGCTGGCAAGCGCGTAATAATTGAACACGCCCAGGCCTTCGCGCAACACCAGCGGTTCCAGCTCGCTCTCGTACTCGGCGCGCGTATAGAGGTTGTAGTGCGGTTGCAGGCTCTCGTAGCGCGGCAGGCCAAGGCGGCGGCTGGTTTCCAGCGCTTCGGCCAGGCGCGCGGCGCTGTAGTTGGATGCGCCGATGGCGCGCACCTTGCCGGCCTTGATCAGGCGGTCGTAGGCGTCCAGCGTTTCTTCCAGCGGCGTGTCCTGGTCGTCGGTATGCGACTGGTACAGATCGATGTAGTCGGTCTGCAGCCGCTGCAGCGAGGCATCGACGGCGCGTTCTATATAGGCGCGCGACAGGCCCTTGCGGCCCTCGCCCATGTCCATGCCGACCTTGGTGGCCAGCACCACGCCGGCGCGCTTGCCGCTGCGCTTGAACCACTTGCCGAGGATGGCCTCGGACTCGCCGCCCTGGTTGCCGGGCACCCAGCGGGAGTACACGTCGGCCGTGTCGATGAAGTTGAGCCCGGCACCGACAAAGGCATCGAGCAACTTGAAAGAAGTGGCTTCATCGGCGCTCCAGCCGAAGACATTGCCGCCGAATGCCAGGGGCGAGACTTCCAGCCCGGACCTGCCCAGTTTGCGCTTGGTGATGCTTGAGGTCATGCGTTTTGCTCCGCGGGTTGCATCGGAACCGCCACTTGCATGCTCGCCGCGTCTCGCGAACGGCCGGGTGCCGGCGGTGTTGGCGCCACGCGCATCCAGGCGCGGCGGAAAGCACATTGTAGGCAGGGATCGCAAAGCTTGCCGGCGCGGTTTGCGTCGAACCGGAGTGCTAAGTAGCACATTAATCACTTTTAACTTCGATTCAAGAACAAGCCGCAACGGGTCGTTAACGGGCTGTGGCCAGGCCGCCCGCAGCGAGCTGGAAGGTTTCGCCTGTGCCCTCCGTCAACACCAAGGTCAGGCCTATGCCGCGCCGCCGGCGCGAATGCCCGCCCGTTCCCCGGCAAGCAAGAAACATGAACCGTATTTCCCTGAACGCCAAACTCTGGGCCGCGCTGGCGGCGATGTGGCTGGCGCTCCTGGCCCTGGGCACATGGAGCGCCATACACACCCGCGCCAACATGATGGACGAGCGCCGCCAGAGCCTGCAATCGCTGGTGGCTACCGCCGAAGGCATCGTCAAGCTCTATGTGGACCGCGCCGCCAAGGGCGCCATGAGCACCGAGGACGCGCAGACGGCAGCCAAGGACGCGCTGCGCGAAATGCGCTTCGGCGACAAGGGCTACCTGTTCCTGCTCAACTCCAAGCCGCAGGTGGTGCTCAACCCGGGCTTGCCGCAGATGGAAGGCAAGATCGTCGGCGATTTCAAGGACCCCGACGGCAAGCTGGTGTACCAGAGCATCGTCGATGCAGGCAAGGCAGGCGCGCGCGCCGGCGCCGGCCCCGATGACGGTTTCACCACCTACCGCGGCCGCATCCCCGGCACCGAAACCCCGGCGCCCAAGCTGACCTATGTGCGCTACGTGCCGGCCTGGGACTGGCATGTGGCGACCGGCGTGTTCCTCAAGGACATCGAAGGCGCCTTCCGCGACAACCTGATCTCGGCGGCCATCAGCACCCTGCTGATCGGCGCGCTGGTGTCGGCATTCATGCTGGCCATCATGCGAACCGTGCGCAAGAGCCTGGGCGGCGAGCCAGCCTACGCGACCGAAGTGGTCACGCGCATTGCCGCGGGCGACTTCACCGTGCCGGTGCAGATCCGCGCCGGCGACAAGGACAGCCTGCTCGCGGCCATGCAGGGCATGCAGCAGCGCCTGTCCGGCACGCTGGGCGAGATCCGCGGCGCGGCGGATTCGATCGCCTCGGCCACGCAGCAGATTTCCGCAGGCAATACCGACCTGTCGCAACGCACCGAGGAGCAAGCGTCGGCCCTGGAGCAAACCGCGTCGAGCATGGAAGAGCTGACCGGCATCGTGCGCCAGAACGCGGACAATGCGCGCCAGGCCGCCTCGCTGGCGGTCAACGCCTCGGATATCGCCCAGCGCGGCGGCCAGGTGGTCAACCAGGTGGTGACCACCATGGGCGAGATCAACGGCGCCTCGCGCCAGATCGTCGACATCATCGGCGTGATCGAAGGCATCGCCTTCCAGACCAACATCCTGGCGCTGAACGCCGCCGTGGAAGCGGCACGCGCCGGCGAGCAAGGCCGCGGCTTTGCCGTGGTGGCGGGCGAGGTGCGCAGCCTAGCCCAGCGCTCGGCTACCGCCGCCAAGGAGATCAAGGGCCTGATCGACAACTCCGTGGCCCAGGTGGACAACGGCTCCACGCTGGTCGCCAAGGCCGGCCAGACCATGGAAGACATCGTCGGCGCCGTCAAGCGCGTGACCGACATCATGGGCGAGATCAGCGCGGCATCGAACGAACAAAGCACCGGCATCGAACAGGTCGGCCAGGCCGTCAACCAGATGGACACGGTGACGCAGCAAAACGCCGCGCTGGTGGAACAGGCCGCAGCCGCGGCAGGCGCGCTGGCGGAACAGGCGCAGTCGATGATGCGTTCGGTGGCGGCGTTCAAGCTGGCGGCGTAAGGGAAGGGCGAGCGCGCCCGGCGGTGGCGCCGCCAGCGAAGCCAATGGTTGGCTCCAGGCGGCTCACACCCACAACCGGTACAGCCAGAACGATTCGTCTTCGTCAAAGCGCCGCGCAAATTCGCTCGGCGAAAAGCCGGTGATCTGTTTGGACACGCGGCTCAAATGGGCTTGATCCGCAAAGCCTTCGTCCTGGGCTAGCCCTGCCCAATCGAAAGGCAGGCCCGCCTCGTACCGGTCCCGCGCGGAAAAGAACACGCCTTCGGTCTTGACGAGCAACTGCCACTGGCGCAGCGATCGCCCACTGTGCGCCTTGATGCGGCGCTCGACCTGGCGCGGGCTGTGCGTGCGCAGCCATGTGTTGGCTTGCCAGGCCAGGCGTTCGACCCAATGGCGGCCAAACTGGCGCAGCGAGGGCATGGGCGACGTGCTGCCCTGCAGCGCCTGCCAGCGCGGCGCAAGATGCAGTTCCAGCGCGGCCTGCGTGGCCGCGTCGTCGCCGGCATCGAGCAGCGCCTGCAGGAATTGCCACCAGGCAGCGTCGAGCACCGCATGGGCAGCGACAAAGCGGTCCTGCACGGCAGCCAGGTCCAGGCCAAGCAGTGCCCGCGCGGCATCCGCCGCGAAGCACACCGTGCCAGCACGCCCGGTGGTCGGCGCCCAGCCCACCGTGGGCCGGGACTGGCTGCCCGAGACCACCACCGCCGCGCCGAATGGCCGCCACTGCGCTCCGCCGCCGGTGCGCTCGACAAGCCCCGCATCCAGGCCCTGGTACCACGAAAGACAAACCAGCGGCGTGGCCGCGAAATGCGACAGCCGCTGCGCGCTGCTCAGGCTCAAGCCGCGCGTATCGCGGCGGATGACGGCGACCACCGCGCCCTGCAAGGCGGGCGGCGCGAGGTACAGATGGTCGCGCGCGGTCTTCGCTTCGCCCGGCGCGCGGGGCGCGCGCGCTAGCGGATCGGGGCAGTGTGGCGGCAGGGGCGGCAGTTCGGTGGAGAGCATCGCGCGAAAAACAGGGAGACCTTGGGGCGCGTGGCCATGTCGTTTGCGTTCAAGACCGGCGCCCCAGGATGGCGAACAATGGGTCGAATGAATACCTCATCTTCCCCGGATTGTCCATTTCAAGCGGGTGCCCCGTCCCACCTGCCCGTACTCCATCCTCCTGGCGTCTGGCCGCCCGGGCCACCTGCCGGCCTGACCGGATGGCGCTTCCTGCGCGGCATGTCGCGCGATCTGCTTGGCATGCTGGCCGCGTGGCAGCGGGCATTTGGCGACGTGGTGCACGTACGCATCCGGCCGGAGCATCAGATCATCGTCACCGACCCGCAGCTCGCGCGCGAATTGCTGGTCACGCATCACGACGCGCTGATCCGCTGGGAGCGTGGCATGCGCGTCTTTGCGCAACTGCATGGAAACAGCGTGCTCATTGCCGAGGGGGATGCGTGGCGAGGCAAGCGGCACGCCTTGCAGCCGAACTTCTCGCCGAAGGCAGTACAGGCCTTCGTACCGACCATCGCTGGCGCCGCCGGACAGGCGCTGGTTCACTGGCCGGATAGCGCGGGAAACTGGCCAATCGAGAACGCGCTCACGTCGCTGGCAATGGATGTGATCATGCGGATGGTGTTCTCGAGCGAGATCGGCGCGCACGCCCGCATCGCGGAGCAAGCCTCGCGCACGGCCATGGCGGCGGCCAACGCCGAGTTCTACTGGCCCGCGAGCTGGCCCGACTGGGCACCCTGGAAGCGCGCCAAGCGGCAAGCCCTGGCGGCGCTCAATGGCTTGATCGACCACCATCTGCAAGCCCGCCTGAAGCTGCCGCGCGACGCCTGGCCCGACGACCTGGCGACCCGCCTGCTGCAACTGCACTGCGACGACGCGACGGCATGGCCGCTGCAAGCCGTGCACGACGAGTGCATGACCACTTTCCTCGCCGGGCATGAAACCGCCGCGGCCACACTGACCTGGTGGGCATGGAACATGGCGGCCAACCCGGCCGCGCAGACCACTGCGGCAGAGGAAGTCCGGCGGGTGCTGCAGGGCCGCGCGCCAACGGCGGAAAACCTGCCGTTGCTGCGCTACCTGACCCAGACGCTGCAAGAGACGCTGCGTTTGCACCCCGCCGCGCCGATGCTCAGCAGCCGCCGCTCCACGCGGCCCATCACGCTGGGCGCATGGCAGCTGCCCGCGCGCACCCAGTTCATGGTGCCGGTGCAGCTGATGCACCACGACCCGAGATGGTTCCCCGAGCCGCTGGCATTCCAGCCCGAACGTTTCGGCCCCGAAGCACCGGCGGTGCCGCGCGGCGCCTACCTGCCCTTTGGCGCCGGACCCCGCGTTTGCCTGGGACAGCACCTGGCAATGACCGAGATGACGGTGGTCGCGGCGATGATACTGCAACGCTTTGCACTGTCGGTGCCAGACGGCATGGCTGCGCCACGGCCCGTGTTCCATATCACGCTGCGGCCAGAGCAGCCCCTGCACCTGCGGCTTGCGCCGTCTGCGGCGGCGTGCGCCGGGCGATAAGGCCGCCGTTCAGATTGCGGCCCTGGCCACCGGCTCCACCGCCCGCATGGCCTGCGCCGCGATCTCGAACGAGCGCAGGCGCGCCTCATGGTCATGGATCTGCGCCGTCAACATCAACTCATCCGGCCGGAACTCCTCGATAAAGTTGCGCAAGCCAGTGCGCACGCCCTCGGGATCACCCACCACCGAGCACGCCAGCGAGCGCCGGATATGCGTGGCCTCGGTCTCCGTCCAAAGCAGCTCGATATTGTCCACCGGCGGCCGGATCGGGCCCGGGCTGCCGCGCACCAGTGCCAGGAACTGCTGCTGGAGCGAAGTGAACAGCCGCCGCGCCTGCGCATCCGAATCCGCCGCGAACACATTGAGCCCCAGCATCACATGGGGCTTGGACAACTGCGCGGACGGCTGGAAAGTCTGGCGATACAGATCGATCGCCTGACGCATGAAGCCCGGCGCGAAGTGCGAAGCAAAGGCAAAAGGCAGGCCCATCGCCGCCGACAGCTGCGCGCTGAACAGGCTCGACCCGAGCAGCCACAGCGGCACCTTCAGGCCCGCGCCGGGCACCGCTCGCAGGCGCTGGCCGGGGCGCGGATCGTCGAAGTACGCCTGCAGCTCTTCCACGTCCTGCGGGAAAGCATCGGCCGTGTCCTGCGTGGCGCTGCGGCGCAGCGCGCGGGCGGTGGACTGGTCGGTGCCGGGCGCGCGGCCCAGGCCCAGGTCGATGCGGCCGGGGAACAGCGATGCCAGCGTGCCGAACTGCTCGGCCACCACCAGCGGCGAATGATTGGGCAGCATGATGCCGCCCGAACCCACGCGGATGGTGGAAGTGCCGTTGGCCACATAGCCGATCAGCACCGCCGTGGCAGCACTGGCGATGCCCGGCATATTGTGATGCTCCGCCAGCCAGAAGCGGCGGTAGCCCAGGTGCTCGGCGTGCTGGGCGAGCGCGAGCGAATTGCGCATGGCCTGGCCGGCGTCGCCGCCTTCCACGATGGGCGACAGGTCAAGCAGGGAGTAGGGAATCATGGCGAACGCCTGCCGGCGTGGCAATTTATTGAACGATCACTATGTTAATCACCACTGGCGCCGCTGGCAACGGAAAAATATAATGACCACTATGAAAAAGAGTGTTTCCGGTGCGGGCCGCGGGCGGCCCAGGCAATTCGATCGCGACGAGGCGCTGGGCCAGGCCCTGTCGCTATTCTGGCGCTATGGCTATGGCTCCACATCGATCGCCGCCCTCACCGGGGCGATGGCGATCACCGCGCCTAGCCTGTACGCTGCCTTCGGCAGCAAGGAGCAGTTGTTCTACGAGGCGGTGGACCGTTATGCGGACACGCACGGCGCCCTGCTCTATGCGCCGCTGCAAGCCGCGGGCGGCGCGCGCGAAGCCGTGCAGGGGCTGCTGAGCGGCGCCGCCGCGCTGTTCAGCGCCAAGGGCAACCCGGCCGGCTGCTTCCTGATGAGCGGCACCAGCTGCTCGGCCGACTGCGCCTACATCGAAGACACGCTGCGCGAACGCCGCAGGGAAAAGGAGCAGGCCTTGCAGGCCTGCATCCAGCACGGCATCGCGCGCGGCGAACTGCCGGCCGGCACCGATACTGCCGCGCTGGCCAAGTTCTACAACACGGTGATGCAGGGGATGTCGATGCAGGCGCGTGACGGCGCATCGCGCGCCGCGCTGGAGGCGGTTGCGG
The DNA here is from genome assembly GCF_000611145.1 of Cupriavidus sp. SK-3. Classification (NCBI taxonomy): domain Bacteria; kingdom Pseudomonadati; phylum Pseudomonadota; class Betaproteobacteria; order Burkholderiales; family Burkholderiaceae; genus Cupriavidus; species Cupriavidus sp. SK-3. The sequence goes on from NZ_JFJV02000160.1 coordinate 17,602, forward strand.
CCACCGCGATGCTGGCATGGCCGGCAGGCCCGGCCAAGGCGCCGAAAGCCGCGAAGAGCGCAAAGCCGCGCGAAACACAAACCACGTAGCGCCCCCGATCGGCGTATCAGGCCGCCGGCTCCGGCCGGCGCCACAACCACACCAGCACGCACGCCATGCAGGCAATCGCCCCGTAGGCCAGCCACGGGCGATGCGTGCCGAACAGCAGCACGGCGCTGCAGACGCTCATCGCCACCGTGGCGCTCCACTTGGCGCGGCGGCTGACCATGCGGCCGTTGTGCCAGTTGTAGAGCATGGGGCCGAACACGCGGTGGCCGAGCAGCCAGGCATGCAGCCGCGGCGATCCCTTGGCCGCGGCCCAGGCCGACAACAGCACGAACTCCGTACTAGGCAGGCCGGGCACGAACAGCCCGAGAATGGCAACGCCCAGGCTGAGCAGCGCCAGCCCGGTCAGCAGCAGCCGGGCCGCGCGGGTGCGCGCCAGCCGCAGCGGCGGATCGCCCGCATGCGATCCGCCTGGCCGGGACGCCGGGACGGCTTCGCGCGCGCAGGCTGCGTCGGCATCATCCAAGATGGTTCACCGCGGATGGAAACGGCGTTGCAACATGTCGAAATTCTCCCGGTTCTGGCATTTCTGGCAACAGCCAAGGCTGGCCACATTGTCCGCGCCGCCGGGCCGGGCGGCAAGGCCCGGCCCTGACGCCAGCGCAGGCATTGCGCTGCCCGGACGGGCGATGCGCGGCCTGGCGCCTTATATGCAAAGCCGAATTCCTTCGTTGGGCGCGAACCGCGGCACGGCATATGGTAATGGTTTGGCGGCCAGGCGCTGCCGTACTTGCGAAGGAACCCGGAGATGACCGAAGCCGTACTGGACCAGACAGAGAACGCAACCCGCTCCCGACACAGCGAGGCCCCCCTCACCGTACACCCGCTGTCGGCCCATATCGGCGCGCGCATCGATGGCGTGGACCTGCGCGCGCCGCTGCCGGCAGCGGAGGTCGCCGCGATCCGGGCCGCGTTGCTGAAGTGGAAAGTGGTGTTCTTCCGCGACCAGCATCTGTCGCACGAGCAGCATATCGCCTTCGCCAGGCAGTTCGGCGCGCCGACCGTCGGGCATCCCGTGTTCGGCCACGTGGATGGCTTTCCCGAGCTGTACTCGGTGGGCAAGCACCGCAAGGCCAACCGCTTCGAGGGCCAGGCGGTGCAACGCCCGTGGACCGGCTGGCACACCGATGTGACGGCGGCCGTCAACCCGCCCGCCGCGTCAATCCTGCGCGGCGTGGTGATTCCGCCGTATGGCGGCGATACGCAATGGACCAACCTGGTAGCCGCCTACCAGGCGTTGTCCGAGCCGCTGCGCGGTATCGTGGACGGACTGCGCGGCGTGCACCGCTTCACGCCGCCGGCGGGCGCCAGCGCCACCGACGAGTTCGCGCGCGCGGTCAGGAGCCGCGCGCTGGTCAGCGAGCATCCGCTGGTGCGCGTGCATCCCGAGACCGGCGAGCGCGCGCTATACGTCAGCCCGAGCTTCCTCAAGCACCTGTCGGGCTTCGCGCCGCGCGAGAGCCAGCAACTGCTGGAACTGCTGTGGGAACACGTGGTGCGTTCCGAGTTCACGGTGCGCTTCAAATGGGAACCGGGCAGCATCGCGTTCTGGGACAACCGCGCCACCGCGCACCTCGCGCCCACGGACATCTTCGACCTCGACTTCGACCGGCAGCTCTATCGCATCACGCTGGTGGGCGATGTGCCGGTGGGCGTGGACGGCAGGCCCTCCAGCGCGCTGGAGGGCGATCCGGTGCTGGCGGCGCATGGGGCGGCGTCGTAGCGCGAAAAATCCCGCCGCGCGCGGCCACGCTCGGTATACTCGGAGGCACGTTTATCTCATGCCCGCAGACCGCCCATCGTGTCCAATTCCTCCGCGCGCAAGACCGCCGCGCAAAAATCCGCCGCCGACTACGATTTCACCGAGCAAGTCGGGCACCTGCTGCGGCGCGCCTACCAGCGCCATGTGGCGATCTTCCAGCAGACCATTGCCGATTCGCAGCTGACCGCCGCGCAGTTCGTGGTGATGTGCGCGGTCAACGAGCGCGGCTCGTGCTCGCTCAGCGAGATCGTCAGGGCCACCGCCATCGACCAGGCCACCGTGCGCGGCATCATCGAGCGCCTCAAGGCGCGCGAACTGGTGGCGGTCTCGCACGACACCAACGACCGCCGCAAGGTGGTGGTCACGGTGACGCCGGCCGGCCACGCGCTGATCGAGGAAACGGTGCCGTTCGCGCACCGCATCTCCGAGCAGACCTTTGGCGACCTCAATCCCGCGGAACGGGTGGCGATTACCTATCTGTTGCGGAAAATGAGCGAGTTCGACGATCGCGGCGGCACGCCGGACGGCGAGCCGGAATAAGGCTGGAATAAGGCTGGAATAAGGCGCCGATACGCGCCTCAGGCAGGCTGGCCCAGCTCGCCGGCCAGCGCGGCAAGCACCACCTCCGGCGTGAACGGCGCACGCCGCAGCCGCACCCCGGTGGCATCGAACAGCGCGTTGGCAATGGCCGGCGCACCCGGCAGCGATGCCGATTCGCCGGCGCCCATCGGCGCTTCCTCCTGGCGCGGCAGCAGCACCACTTCGATGGGCGGCAGCTCGGGAAACGTCAGCAGCGGATAGCTGCCCCACTCGCGGCTGGCCACGCCGGCGGCATCGAAACGCACCTGCTCCTTCAGCACGCGGCCAAGCGCTTGCACCACGTTGCCCTGCACCTGGTGGCGCACGCCGTCGGGGTTCACCATCATGCCCGTGTCCTGCGCCACCACCAGCCGCTCCACCGTCACAAGCCCCGTATCGGGCGCTACCGCCAGGTCCACCACCCAGGCCGCCCACGCGGCGCCAAAGCCCGGGAATTTGCTGTGGATATAGCGGGCGTAGGCCACACCGCGCCCACGCAGCAGCCCATCGGCGCCGGGCTTGCCACGCGAGCCGCGCGCGTCCTCTTGCCAGCCGGCGTGCGCCGCCAGCGCACGCAGCAGATCGGCGGCGCGCTCGTCGGGCAGGTGGCGCAGGCGGAAGGCCAGCGGGTCGGCGCCGCTCTCGTGCGCCAGTTCGTCGATAAAGGATTCGTGCGCGAACACGTTGGGCAGGGCCGAGACGCCGCGCAGCCACGAGGCGCGCACGATGGCGGGCGTATCGTCGCAGCCGATGCGCATGTTCGCGTACGGATAGGGTGGCACCGCGGTGCGGTCGCCCATCTGCAGCGTGCGCGGCGCGTTACCAACGATGCCGGTAAGCAACAGCGCCAGCGTGGGCGCATCGTTGGACGGATAGCGGCTGACGAAATCGTAGGCGAGCAGTTCGCCGCCGGGGCCGATGGCGCCGCGCACGTCCATCAGTTGCGCCGCGCCCTTGGGCTCCCACAAATGTTCCTGCTCGCGCGTGAGCTGCACGCGCACCGGCCGCCCCACCGCGCGCGACAGCAGCACCGCATCGGCGCAGACGTCGTCGGCGCAATTGCGCCCGTAGCAGCCGGCGGCTTCCATCCGCACGATCTCGATGCAGCCTTCGTCCAGGCCCGTCAGCCGCGCCAGGTCGATGCGCAGCACATGGGGATTCTGCGTGCCCGACCACACCGTGAGGCCGTCTTCACGGTAGTCGGCCACGGCGCAGGACGGACCGATCGAGGCGTGCATCTGGTAAGGCCACGCGTAGCCACGCGACAGCACCCGGCCCGCGCCGCGCGCGGCGTCGAACGCCGCCTGCGCATCGCCGTCGTCCACCAGGGTGCGGCGCGTCGCGGGATTGGCGCGCAGCGCGGCCTCCGCGTCCCCCGGTTCGTTCAGCGCGGGCAGCAGCGGCACCGGCTTCCAGTCCACCCGCAGGCGCCGCGCGGCCTGCATGGCCTGCTCCTCGCGCTGTGCCACCACGCCGACGAAATCACCCTGCACTACCACGTCGACCACGCCGCGTACGTCATGGATCGATGCACGGTCGACGCCGCGCAGGCTGGTGCCGACAAAGTCGCCGCAATCGCGGCCAGCGTATGGCGGACGCACCACGCGGCCATGCAGCATGCCGGGCACGCGCACGTCGTGCACGAAGGTGAGTTGCGCGGTGGCCTTGGCGGGAATATCCACGCGCGCGGCGGCGCGCCCCACCACGCGGTATTCGCTGACGGGCTTGGTGGCGATGTCGTCGGCCAGCGGCAACTCGATATGCTCTCCGGCCAGCAGTTCGCCATACGTCAGGCCATCGCCCTGCCCGCCGCGCAAGCGCAGGCGGCCGTCTTCCGCGGCCAGCGCTTCGGGCTGCACGCCGAGCCGCGCGGCGGCGCGCCCGCGCAGCCAGGCCATGGCCTGCGCCGCCGCGCGCCGCAGCGGCAGTGCCGAGATCTGGATGGTGGCGCTGGCGATGGTGGGCCCCTGGTTGGGCGTCAGCTGGGTATGGCCCAGCGTCATCGCCACGCGCGCCGCCGGCACCTCCAGTTCCTCGGCCACGATCTGCGCCAGCGAGGTGCGGATGCCGGTGCCCAGGTCGACGTGGCCGTTGAATGCCAGGATCTCGCCGTTGTCCCGCAGCGCGACGAAGATGTCCGGTTGCGCCGCGACATAGTCGGAGGCCGCACCGGGCTGGCCGGGCGCGGGCCGGGGTGCCGCTTGCGGCGCCCGCGTCACCAGCAGGACGCCGCGCGCCTGCAGCAGGGCGTCGCGAAGCGCGCCGGGAGACATCGGTGCCGATGCGGGGAGAGACGCGGACTCGGGTCCGGTGGCGGGGGTCGTTTCCATTCGTTCCATGTCTCGGATGGGCATGCGGGCGGGCCGCCGGATTCCGGCGCCGCCCGCCGTGGCCGTTATACTGCCAGCCTTGAACAGCAAGTTGTATCAAACTTATGAGCACCCCGACCGCTAAGAAGAGCGCGGCAGCCGGAACCCGGGCCCGGCAAGCTCAGGACACCCGGGCCAAGATCCTCAAGGCAGCCATCAAGGTCTTCGCCCTGCGTGGCTACGAAGGCGGGCGCGTGGAGAAAATCTCCTCGCTGGCCAAGACCTACGACCGCATGATCTATTACTACTTCGGCAGCAAGGAAAAACTCTTTGTCGAAGTCCTCGAAACCATCTACCTCCAGCTCAACGAGGCCGAGCAGGCGCTCCAGCTCGATACCGGGGACCCGGTGCGCGCGCTGACCCAGCTGATCGACTTCGTCTGGGGCTACTACCTGGACCATCCGGAGTTCGTCGCCATCCTGTCCAGCGAGAACATGAGCCAGGGCAAGCACGCCAAGAAATCGAGCCGGCTCAGGGAGATCTCCAGCTACGCGCTGTCCGTGCTCGACGGCATCCTGGAGCGCGGCAAGGCCGCCGGCCTGTTCCAGCCCGATGTGCAGGCGCGCGATATCTACCTGGTGATCGCTTCGCTGGGGTACTTCTACAACTCGAACCATCATACGCTCAGCGCCTTCCTTGACGAGCCCATGATGAGCAAGCCCGCGCTGGAGCACTGGCGCAATGTGATCCAGCGCACGGTGCTGAGCACGGTCTGCGTGGCGCCTCCCGCCATCGGCCCGGCGGCGGACGCCGCCGCGCGCAAGAAGCCGGCGCGCGCCAGGCGCGCGTAACCCTGGCAGCCGGCGGTCGGCGCGCATCGCCGGATGACCTTCTCAGGCCGCCGCCCGGGCGAGCATCGCCAGGGCTTCGTCGCGCGGCATCACCGTGGCGTATTTCTGCGCCATGTCGAACAGGTTGGCATCGTGCGGCCCGATGGCGCGGTCGCCCACGCAATCGGACAACACCAGCGGCCGGAAGCCCAGCGACATGGCATCGACCACGCTGGCGCGCACGCAGCCGCTGGTGACGCAACCCGCCACCAATAGCGTGCGCACGCTGCGCTGGGTCAGCCACGCCGCCAGCGAAGTGCCGAAAAAGGCGGATGGCACCGTCTTGCGCACCACCAGCTCGCCAGCACGCGGCGCCAGTTGCGGCACGATCGCGCTGTTGTGGCTGGCCTCCTTCAGCCCCAGCATGCCGGGCACCTTGAGCGTGAAGATGTTGTGGTCGCTGTCGTCGTCGGCGAACACGATGCGGCTGTGCGCCACCGGCCAGCCCTGCTCGCGCGCCGTGGCCAGCAGTGGCCCGGTGTTGGCGATGGCCTCGGGGATATTGCCGCCGCCGAAGACTTCCGGATTGGCAAAGCCGTTGACGAAATCGATGATCAGCAGGCCGTAGGGCGCCTTGGGTTCCAGGGTGGCGCCGAAGCCCTGGCGCTCGTAGGTCTTGACTTCGTCATGCATGAATGTCTCCCTTGACCCTTTGTTGCTGCACTTGCTGCACTTGCTGCACTTGCTGAACCTGCTGCGCCTGCTGGTGCTCGCGGTCCAGCACCTTGCCCTTCTCGACCACCGCCTCGCCGTCCAGCCGCACGGTGCAATGCCTCACCGGGATATCGATATGGCACGCCGTGGTGCGGCTGCCGCCGGCCTCGTTGTTGGGGCCGAAGGAGCAGAGGAAGTTGCCCTCGAACGCGCGCGCGTCCATGCCGATGGTGGCCTCGCGGTCGTACATGGCGAGGGTGGACCAGCGCGCGCGCGGCTGCAGGCCCCAGCCGATATGCGACATGGCGTAGGCCTCGGGGTCGTTGAACGAGGCCATGTAGTCGCTCAGCAGCTCGGCGTCCAGGCCGCCTTCGATGCGGGTGACGTAGCCGTTCTCCAGCGTGATGCCGACGGGCTCCTGCACATAGGATTTCATCGGCAACAGGATGTCGCCGCGATCGAGCACGATGCGCCCGTTGGTGCCGCCTTCGTCCGGCCAGGTCAGCACAAAGCCACTTGGCCAGTGATCCCAGCGGCCGGGCTCGTCGACGAAACCGTACTCGCTGATGGCGGGAAACTCGCCGAGCGAGCAACGCAGGTCGGTGCCGGCGTCCGACACGATATGCATCTCCCGCGCGCGCGCCAGCCGCGCCGTGGCCGCTTTCACGCGGGTGCGGTCGCCTTCCGTGGGCACCAGCCGCACCAGCACTTCGGGCGGCTCCACCGCCAGCAGGATCTTGGTGCCGCCGGAGAGGATGTCGTGCTGTTCGGGCGAGAACAGCAGCGTCATCAGGTCCAGCACCAGGTCGCTGGCTTTGAGCGCGGCGATGGCGGCCGGGTTGCCGGTGAGCGGCGTGGTGCCGAGATAGGCCAGCGCGTCGCGGCTGAGCGCCTTGTCGCCGTTGACGGGCGGCAGGTCCAGCCGGTTGACGATGGCGCCCATCGCGGTGGCCGCCATCTGCGCCGTGCGCAGCGTTTGCGGATGCGTGGCGGCGCCGGTCAGTACCGTGACCGTCTGGCCCGGCTCCAGTTTTGACAGTGTGAGCACCTGGCGCCAGGCCTGGGTCAGGTCGTGATCGCTTACTGGCATGTGTTCTCCTTTCTGGTGAAGCCGGCGGCTCAGGCGGCGGCCTGATCCCGCAGCAGCGGCGCGCCGAGGAAATCGCCGAAGGCGCGGTAGAAGCCGGCCTCGTCGTCCCACGGGATCATGTGGCCCGCATCCGGCACGCGGGCAACCTGCACCGCGGGCAGCAGGCCGCGAATCTCGTCGATGTCTTCCGCGCGGATCACATCGCCGCGCCCGGCCACCATCAGCAGCGTGGGGACCTGCACCGATGGCATGTCCGCATGCACATCGTCGCGATGGAAGTCCTCGAAGCTCGTCACGATGGCGCGCTCGTCGCAGGTGTGCAGCCACTCGGCGCGCAGGCGAAGCTGCTCTTCCGTCCACGTGGGGCAGAAGCGGCGCATGCCCTCGGCGTCGATACCTTGCCGCGCCAGGCGGATCGAATCCACATACCAGGGCAATTGCGACGGATAGGCACGGCGGCCCGGGCCCGACACGGGCGGGTCCACCATCACCAGCCGCGTCAGCCCGGCGGGGTTGCCGCGCGCGGCGCGGATGCCGATGCGCGCGCCCATCGAATGGCCGACGATGGCATAGCGCGCCAGGCCCAGCGCCTGCGCGAACGCCGTCACGTCCGCGGCTTGCGCGTCCAGGCTGTAGTCCAGCGCATCGCCCGCCTCGGACAAGCCGCGCCCGCGCACATCCAGGATGTAGGTATCGAAGTGCTTGCCGAACTGTTCGCCGACAAAGCCCCAGGTCACGGCCGGGCTGGTGATGCCGGGCACGATCACCACGGCGTCGCGCCCCTGGCGCGCGCCAGTGGCGCCGCCGTAGCGCAGGTAGTGCTGGCGGATGCCGTTGGCGAACACATTGCCGCCGTAGAGAAATTCGCTCATTTCTGACTCCTTTGTCGAACTAGCCTGACTAGCCGCATTAGCCGAAGACGGTTTTAGTAGGCACCCGACAGCAGCGCGCCGGCGCCGGGCACGACCGGCTCCAGGTCGAGCTGCTTGA
>NZ_JFJV02000161.1:0-10148 GCF_000611145.1 Cupriavidus sp. SK-3
CGGGGATTCGGGGATTCGGGGATTCGGGGATGGCGACGGGGTGGATGTGAATGCCGGAGATCAGTCAACCTGCGCGCCGGATGCCTTGACGGCGGCTGACCAGCGAACGGTGTCCTTCTTCAGCAGCGCGCCGAACTGCTCGGGGGTGCCGCCCAGAACATCTGCGCCCTGGTCGCTCAGCTTCTTCTTCAGCTCGGGCACCTGTAGCGCCTTGTTGAACTCGGCATTCAGGCGCGCCACGATGTCCCTGGGCGTGGCGGCGGGCGCCACGAAGCCAAACCACGTCACGGCCTCGAACCCGCTGTAGCCGGTCTCGGCAATGGTGGGCACGTTGGGCAGGTCGTCCATGCGCCTGGCCGAGGTGACGGCCAGCGCACGCATCTTGCCGTTGCGGATATGGCCGATCAGCGTCGGCACCGACGACAGGTACAGCTGCACCTGCCCGCCAATCAGGTCATTGACTGCCTGGGCCGCGCCCTTGTACGGCACGTGGGTGAGCTTGATGCCGGCCGTCTTCTGGAACAGCTCGCTGGTCAGGTGCGCCACGGTGCCATTGCCCGGCGAGGCCATGTTGATAGTGCCCGGATGCGCCTTGCTGGCAGCAATCACATCGGCCAGCGTCTTGTAGGGCGAATCCACGTTGGTCACCAGCACCAGCGGTGCGCTGGCGACCAGGCCCACCGGCGTAAGGTCCTTCGCCACGTCGTACGGCAGCTTGCGGTAGAGCGAGGGGTTGATGGCAAGGTTGCTGGTCTGGCCCAGCGCGATGGTGTAGCCGTCGCCGCTGGCCTTGGCCGCGGCGTCCACGCCGAGGTTGCCGCCAGAGCCCGGCTTGTTGTCTACCACGAAGCGCCAGCCCATGGCCATCGCCACCTTGCTGGTGACCTCGCGGGCGATGATGTCCGTGCCGCCGCCGGCCGGGAACGGCACGATCACGCGGATGGGCTTGGCAGGATAGGTTTGGGTCTGTGCCATGGCAGGGATGGCCGGGATGGCCAGGGCACAAAAGAGAGCGGTGGTCAGGCCGCGGCGCAGCAGGTGCATTGCTTGTCTCCATCTCGTTATTTGTTGGAACGGATTCTGGATGGTCGTTGCACACAGTACAATACTGTTTCACTGTACGCACCCCATTCCACACCATGGTCCCTTCCAACTCCCCCATTGCCATTGAGGCGGCCGACGACGCAGGCGGCGGCGTGATCGCAGTACGGCGTGCGCTGCGCGTCCTGGAAGCCTTCGGCGTAAGCGACGCACAACTCACACTGGCGGAACTCAGCCGGCGCACGGGCATCCACAAGACCACGGTGCTGCGCCTGGCGCGCACGCTGGCGTCCGACAACTACCTGGTGCAGAAGGAAGACGGCAGCTGGCGGCTCGGGCGTGCTGCGGGCTGGCTTGGCGCGTGTTACCAGGCCACCTTCAATGTGTACGAAGTGGTGGAACCGGTGCTGCGGGAGCTGACGATCAAGACTGGGGAAAGCGCGTCGTTCTACGTGCGCGAGGGCCAGCAGCGCATGTGCCTGGTACGCGTGGAGGGTCCGCAGGCCATCCGGCACCATGTGCGCATCGGCTCGGCGCTGCCGCTGGACAGTGGCGCGCCCGGGCGGGTCATCCTGGCGTTCTCAGGGGAACCGGGCGAGCCCTATGAATCGATCCGGCGGCGGGGATATCACCTGTCGATGGGCGAACGCGAGCCGGAAGTCTCCAGCGTTTCGGCGCCTGTGTTCGGCCTGCATTGGCGGCTGCTCGGGTCCGCGTGCATCTCGGGGCCGACTTCGCGGCTCAATGAAGAGCGCTTGATTGCCCTGGCGCAGACGGTGGTGGACGCGGCCAACCAGCTTTCGTATGCGATGGCGGGGAGCCACCAGCCCGCGCCCGCGGCAGCTTCGGGCAGTCCGGCAACATGGCATCCTTGACGTACAGATGCGTCACGCTGGCACAAATCGTCGTTTGGCTGGCAGTATTCGAAAGCGTTCCTGATGGTCCGGCGACGGCTGTTGCCCAATACTGGAACTGGAACTGGATCTCACCCGACAACACACTATCCGCAGCAGCAAAGGAGTGAAGCGCATGCCCCCGCTCGAGACCCTATTGCCGTTCTTCGGCATCGCCGTGGTACTTGGCCTGACCCCCGGCCCGGACAATATCTTTGTGCTGCTGCAATCCGCCATGCGGGGACCTCGCGCCGGCATGGTCGTGGTGCTTGGCCTGTGCACGGGCCTGCTGGTGCATACGGCCGCGGTGGCCTTCGGCCTGGCCGCACTGTTTGCCGCTTCCCAGCTAGCATTCGCGGCGCTGAAGATCGCCGGCGCGCTGTACCTGGCCTACCTTGCGTGGCAGGCGTTCCGCGCCCCGGTGGGCAAGATGGCCGAAGGCGGCGGCGGCAACGCTGGCACCGGGCACATGTACCGGCGCGGCGTGGTGATGAACCTGACCAACCCCAAGGTCGTGATCTTCTTTCTCGCGTTCCTGCCCCAGTTCGTCGCTGCCGACCGTGGGCATATCGCGCTGCAGATCATGGTGCTGGGCGTGGTCTTTATCATCGCCACCCTGCTTGTTTTTTCCGTGATCGCCTACTTCTCGGCCATGTTCGGCGCCCTGCTGCTGCGCTCGGCTCGCGCTCAGCGCGCGCTGAACCGGTTTGCGGGGGTGGTGTTCCTGGGACTCGCCGCGCGCCTGGCGACGTCGCGGCTGTAAGCCTGCACCCCCCGGGCGATGTTCTCCTCCTTGCCCACAGGAAGCTCTGCAGCCGATTGCCGGCCGGGGACCGGATCACGCCGGAAGGAGGACGCATCGTCGTGCCGGACTCGGGCGGCGGGAAGGCAGGGATGCCGGAAAGGGATGCCGCTGCCACCCTCCATCCCTGCCCCGGGGCCTTAATCCCGCCCACCTCCAAACACCCGCTTCACCCTCTCCCAGAGCACTCCCAGCATCATCGACACCGGATTCATCTGCGTGGCCTGGCTGCGTTCACTCTCCGACAGCGACGGGTCCATCTTGCGGGTCACGTTCTTGCCGAAGTCGGCCATCATGCGACGGACAAAATCGCGCACCAGCCCGGAGCGGGAGAACTGCGCCAGCGGGCCTTGCAGGGAATACTGCAAATCGATCAGCACTTCGGTCTCGCCCGCCGATACCGCCTGAAGCACGTAGGTGATATCGCCCGCGGCCTTGGAGTTGCTCAGCGAGTCCTGGCCCGCGCCCTTGAGCACGCCGCGCCGGTTCTGGTCGTCCCGTTCCAGCCGCGCCGCGCCGTTGAAGCGCGCCGCCATCGGCCCGAACTTGATCGCGACGTGGCCCTTGACGCGGTCGCCGTCCTGCTCGGTCAGCGCGGCACCCGGCAGGCAACTGGCCACCGCGGGCAGGTCGGCCATGAAACGCCAGACGTCATCGACCGGGAACGGCACCTTGAAGCCGCCATCGATGCGCGACCAGCCTTTCTTGTCGGCGCTGCGCTCGGTCTCCTCCGTGGCCGCGGCAATGGCTTGCGCCTCGCCGGCGCTATCGGCGGCGGGCGTGAAGCAGACGAACGCGCGCGGCGCTGGCGTGCTTGCCTGCGCGGTGCCGCCGCCTTGCGGCCGCCGTTGCGCCAGCACCGAGCGGATCGCGGCCACGATGCCCATATAGCCGGTGCAGCGGCAGAGGTTGCCGGAAAGCTCGTGGCGGATGGTGGCTTCGTCGGCATCCGGCAGCCGCAGCACGATGTCGCGCGCGGTGGCGAGCATGCCGGGCGTGCAGTAGCCGCATTGCAGCGCGTGGTGCTTGTTGAACGCGGCGCGCAACTCGCGCATCACGGCATCGTCGTCATAGCCTTCGATGGTCACCACCTTGCTGCCGGCGCAGGCGCTGGCAAACGTGATGCAGGAGCGTACGGGCTTGTCGTCGACCAGCACGGTGCAGGCACCGCAAACCCCGTGTTCGCAACCCAGGTGGGTGCCGGTCAGGCCCTGCCCGTCGCGCAGGAAGTCGCCCAGGTGCGTGCGGTGCGCGCAGGCACCGGCAGCGGCGCGGCCATTGATCGTCAGTGCGATGGTTTCCACTGCGGCCCTCAGTTAAAAAGTTGTTCGATGCAGCGCGTCGCGGCGGTGCAATAGAGCTTGCGGTCGATCGCATCCTTGCCGGGTGTGGCTTGCGTCACGGCTGCCAGGATGGCTTGCGGGGTGAGCGCGGCGGGGCCGTGCGCCGCAATGCCGCTGGCCAGGCCGTGCAGCACCGCCGGCGCGCCGTCGAGCGCACCCAGCACGATGCGGGCGAAGCGCGCGGACGAATCGAAATAAGCGGCGCAGCTTGCCTCGGCGAATTCGCCCGTCTTGCGGCAGAGCTTGTGGTAGCCCCAGCGCACGTCGTCGTTGTGACGCGGCACATGGACGGCCGCGATCACTTCGCCCTCCGTCAGCGCTGTGGTGTAGGCGCCCAGCATGAATTGCGTCATGGGTACCCGGCGCGTGCCGCCCTTCGACGCAAGTTCAAGCTCGGCGCCGACTGCGGTCAGCGCCACCACCCAGTCCGCCGCGGGATCGGCATGCGCCAGGCTGCCGCCGATGGTGCCGCGGTTGCGGATGGCGCGGTAGGCGATACCGTGTGCCACGGACTGCAGCATGGTGCCGCGCAACGCCGGGAATTCGCCGTCCTCGATCTGCGCGTGGGTGACGGCAGCGCCTATGCGCACGCGGTCCTGCTCCACGCTGACCGTGCGCAGCTCGGCCAGCTTCGACAAATCGTAGACGGCATCGGGCCGCGTCAGGCGCAGGTTGAGCATGGGGCCCAGCGACTGGCCGCCGCCCATGACCTTGGCGTTGTCGGTGCGGTCCGCCAGCGCGGCGCAGGTCGCGGCCAGGGTGGGCGCCGCGTGATAGATGAATGCAGCTGCTTTCATGATGGTTCAGGCCGCCTCTCTGGTTTGCGTGGTCCGCGGCTCGTCTCGCGCTTGTTCGGCGCGGGCCAGTGCTTCGAGCACCTTGCGCGGCGTGAGGGGAGTCTCCAGCAACTCCACGCCGAACTGCCCCAGCGCATCGTTGACGGCGTTGAAGATGGCGGCCGGGGGCGCGATGGCACCGCCCTCGCCCATGCCCTTGGCGCCGAACTCGGTGTGCGGGGACGGCGTCTCGAAGTGGTGGATGCGGATCGCGGGAATCTCGGTGGGCCCGGGCAGCATGTAGTCGGCCAGCGTGGAGGCCAGCGGCTGGCCGTTGCCGTCGTAGCGCATTTCCTCGAACATGGCGGTGCCGATGCCCTGCGCAACGCCGCCGTAGGTCTGCCCTTCCACCACCATGGGATTGACCATGGTGCCGCAGTCTTCCACCACCACGTAGTCGAGGATCTCGACGTGGCCGGAATCGGTGTCCACTTCCACCAGCGCGGCGTGGGTGGAGTACGTGAAGCTGCCGGTATCCACATTGGGCTTGTAGCCCATCGTGGTTTCCAGCCCGGCGGGATCCACATCGGCGGGCAGCTTCTGTGGATTGATATACCAGGCGTTGGCGATGTCGGCGATGGGCACGGCGGCGCCGCCCGCCTTCACCGCCCCGCCGTCCAGCGCGGCCTCGCCCTCCGGGCGCAGCAGCATATGCGCGCCGATCTTCAGCAGGCGCGGCACCAGCGCCTTGCAGGCGCGCGACACCGCGCCGCCGGACATCACCAGCGAGCGCGAGGCGTAGGTGCCGGTGGAGAACGGCGTCACGCCGGTGTCCCCATGCACCACCTTGACCCGCGCCACGTCGATGCCGAGGATCTCGTGCGCGATCTGGGCAAAGGTGGTTTCCATGCCCTGGCCATGCGAGTGCACGCCGACGCGCACTTCAAGCCCGCCGTCCGGCGTGATGCGCACGGTGGCGGAATCGAAGCCGGGAATCACCGGCGTGCCCCAGGCGGCGAACACCGAAGTGCCATGCGCCGATTGCTCCGTGTAAGTGCCGAAGCCCACGCCAAGGTAGCGCGATCCCGCCGAGGCATCGCTGTGCCGCTCACGCTGGCGCGCGCGGATGCGCGCCAGCCCGATCATCTCCGCTGCCTTGCGCACGCTGGCGGGATAGTCGCCGCCGTCGAAATGCTTGTTGGTGACGTTGACGTAGGGCATGGCCCCGGGTTGCACCAGGTTCTCGCAGCGGATCTCCCACGGCTCGCGCCTGACCGCGCGCGCCAGCGCGTCGATCAGCAGTTCCATGGCGAAGCACACGCCGGTGCGCGCCACGCCACGGTACGGCACGAAGCCGGGCTTGTTGGTGGCGACGCATTCCGTGATGCAGCGGTAGCCGTCGAAGGCATACGGCCCGGGCAGGTTGCCGATAGCCTGGCCCGGCTCGAGGCCGATGGTGAAGGGCCACACGGAATAGGCACCACCATCGATGGCGATCTTTGCGTCGAGCGCCAGCAGCCGGCCGCGCGCGTCGGCATAGGCCGTGACCTCGTAATGGTGCTCGCGCGAGTTGGCACCCGCGGTCAGGTGCTCGCGGCGGTCTTCGATAAAGCGGAACGGCTTGCGATACGTCATGGCCAGCCACGCGATGCACAGCTCCTCCTGCTGCAGCACGCACTTGTAGCCGAAGGCGCCGCCCACGTCGGGCGAGATCACGCGGACCTTCTCCTGCTCCAGGCCCAGGCAGTGGCTCAGCACCGTGCGGATCATGTGCGGCACCTGGGTGGCGCTGTAGACGATCAGCTGGTCGAACTGGTGATCCCAGTAAGCCAGCACGGCCTTGCCCTCCATCGGCACCATGCACTGGCGAGCCAGGTCGATCTTGCGGGTGACCACCACCGCGGCGGTCTTGCTGAGCGTGTCGAAATTCTTGTCGGCGGTAAGCGTGAGGAAGTGGTTATCCTTCCAGTGCTCATGGACACGCGTGGTGCCGCTGGCCTGCCTGGCGCCGTCCACGTCGGTAAGCGCGGGCAGTTCGTCCAGGTCCGCGACGACGCGCTCGGCAATGTCCTCGGCTTCCGCGCGGGTCGGTGCGAAGGCCATGGCAATCGGCTCGCCGACAAAGCGAACCTTGCCGCTGGCCAGCGGCGGCTGCGCCGAGGGCTGGTAAGAGGGAAAGGCCGAGTCCGCCACGATGTCGAGCGCGCCGAGCATGTCGCCGCGCCCGATCACCGCGTGCTCCAGCCCTTCAGGTTTGTGCAGCGCCAGCAGCCGCGCATGCGCCATGGGACTGCGCAGGAAGGCAACTTCCTGCAGGCCCGGCATGGCGATGTCGGCCACGAAGCGGCCCTTGCCATGCAGGTGGCGCGCATCTTCCTTGCGCGCCACGCGGGCGCCTACGCCCTGCCCGCCTTCCTTCGCTATGTGGTCTTTGTCCATACATTCCTCCAGCCCGGGTTAGCCGCCATCCGAGACTGCTTTGGGGGTTCGTGGATCGCGGTCATCTCGGCAACCGGCTGATCGATAAGTCATTTCCGCGCACTTGCGCGCCGCACATATTCAGTGCACTGATCTTATCGCCAGATTGGCGAAACGGACGGCAGCGGTCAATTGGGGCTTTAGCCAATACAGTGCGTGGTGCGGCGCGCAAGCGCGCTCAGAGGCGCCTCAATGCCGCGAGTGCCTGCTCGCGGGGCATCACGGCGGCGTATTTCTGCTCCATGTCGAACAGGTTGGCCTCGTGCGGCTGGATTGCGCGGTCGCCCACGCAGTCCGACACCACCAGCGGGCGGAAGCCGTGCGACATGGCATCGACCACGCTGGCGCGCACGCAGCCGCTGGTGACCGCGCCGGCCACCACCAGCGTGCGCACGCCGCGCTGCGTCAGCCAGGCCGCCAGCGACGTGCCGAAAAAGGCGGACGGCACGGTCTTGCGCACCACCAGCTCGCCGTCGCGCGGCGCAAGCTGCGGCACGATCGCGCTGGCCGGCCCGTGCTCCTTCAGCGTCAGCATGCCGGGCACCTTCAGCGTGAAAATGTTGTGGTCGCCGTCGTCGTCGGCAAACACGATGCGGCTGTGCGCCACGGCCCAGCCCTGCTCACGGGCTGCCGCCAGCAGCGGCACGGTGTTGGCAATGGCCTGCGCGATATTGCCGCCGCCGAACATCGCCGGATCGGCGAAACCGTTGACGAAGTCGACGATCAGCAGGCCCACGGGGGCTTGCAGCGGCAGCGGCGTGCCGAAGCCCTGGCGCTCGTAGGTGGAGAGTTCGCTATGTCTCGTCATTTTCTGTTCCAGCCGTCCAGTACCTTGCCTTGCCTGACCACGTCCTCGCCATCCAGGCGCACCGTGCAGTTGCGCAGCGGGATATCGATATGGCAGGCGGTGGTGCGGCTGCCGCCCGCTTCGTTGTTGGGGCCGAGCGAGAACAGGAAATTGCCCTCGTAGGCGCGCGCGTCCATGCCGATGGAAGCTTCGCGGTCGTACAGGCCCAGCGTCGACCAGCGCGCGCGCGGCTGCAGGCCCCAGCCGATATGCGAGATGGCATAGGCTTGCGGGTCGTTGAAGGAGGCCATGTAGTCGTTCAGCAGTTCGGCATCCAGCCCGCCTTCGATGCGCGTGGCATAGCCGCCTTCCACCGTCAGCTCGACACGGTCCGCCACGTAGCCCTTCTGCGGCAGCAGGATATCGCCGCGGTCCAGCACGATGCGCCCGCTGGCGCCGCCTTCGTCCGGCCACGTCAGGACGAAGCCGCTGGGCCAGTGGTCCCAGCGTCCCGGCTCGTCGACGAAACCGTACTCGCTGATGGCGGGAAACTCGCCGAGCGGGCAACGCAGGTCGGTGCCCGCATCGGATGTCACATGCATTTCCCTGGCGCGCGACAGCCGCGCGTTGGCGCTTGTCACGCGCTCGCGGTCGGCCTCGGTCGGCACCATGCGCACCAGTACTTCCGGCGGCTCCACCGCCAGCAGGATCCTGGTGCCGGTTTTCAGGATGTCGTGCTGTTCGGGCGAGAACAGCAAGGTCATCAGGTCCAGCACCAGATCGCTCTCCTTGAGCGCGGCGATGGCGGCGCGGTTGCCGGTGAGCGCCGTGGTGCCGAGGTAAGCCAGCGGGTCGCGGCTCAGCGCCTTGTCGCCATTGACGGGCGGCAGGTCCAGGCGGTTGACGATGGCGCCCATCGCCTGCGTGGCGACCAGCGCGCACGACAGGGTCTGCGGATGGGTGGCGGCGCTGGTGAGGATGGTGACGGTCTGCCCGGGCGCGAGGCGGGACAGCGTAAGGACCTGTTTCCAGGCCTGGATCAGGGCGTGATCGCTGACTGGCATGTTCTCTCCTGGTGATCGGCGGCTCAGGCCGCGGCCTGTTGCCGTGGACGTGGGACAACTTCAGCGCCGAGGAAGCCGCCCAGCGCGCGATAGAAGCCCGCCTCGTCGTCCCAGGGGATCATGTGGCCGGCGCCCGGCACGTGGCTGACTTCGGTCCGCGGCAACAGACCACGGATCTCGTCGATATCCTCGGGACGCACCACATCCCCGCGGCCAGCCACCATCAGCAGGGCCGGTACCGCGACATGCGGCAGGTCGGCATGCACGTCGTCGGTATGGAAGCCCTGGAAGCTGGCCAGCACGGCGCGTTCGTCGCAGGTGTGCAGCCATTCGGCACGCAGGGCCAGTTGCGCGTCGGTCCAGGTGGGACAGAAGCGCCGCATGGTCTCGATATCCACGCCGTGCCGCGCCACCGCCATGGAATCCACATACCAGGCGAGTTGCGCGGGGTAGGCGCGCCGGCCCGGGCCGGAGACCGGCGGATCGACCATGACCAGCCGCGCCAGCCCGGCCGGCCGGCTGCGCGCGGCTCGGATGCCGATGCGCGCGCCCATCGAATGGCCGACCACGCTGTAGCGTTGCAGGCCCAGGGCCTGCGCGAAGGCCAGCACATCGGCGGCCTGCGCATCCAGGCTGTAGTCGAGCGTATCGGACGCGCAGGACAGGCCGCGCCCGCGCACGTCCAGCACATAGGTGTCGAACTGCTCGCCCAGGCGTTCGCCGACGAAGCCCCAGGTGATGGCCGGGCTGGTGATGCCCGGCACCAGGATCACCGGATCGCGCGTGGCGCGCGCGCCGCCGTTGCCGCCATAACGCAGGTAGTGCTGCCGGATGCCGTTGGCGTGGACGTTGCCGCCGCAAACAAAGGTACTCATGTCATCGCTCCTTGGCCGGGGCGCTCAGTAAGCGCCGGACAGCAACGCGCCGGCGCCAGGCACGACCGGCTCCAGGTCGAGCTGCTTGA
>NZ_JFJV02000162.1:0-43774 GCF_000611145.1 Cupriavidus sp. SK-3
GCGGCTTGGTCGGCGTGACCGAGATCTTGCCGCGTGTCGGAAACTCATGATATTCCAGGGCGGCCTTGCGCAGTGATTCGCGGCTTTGGTCAGGTGTGCTATCCGGCTTTGCTTCGTTATTTTCGGGTGTGGTGGTCATGATTTGCAGTACGAGATTGGCACGCCAATCGTGCTTCGGGCTGGATTAACGGAATGCTGTGATTCCATCAATCTTCGGGAGTGTCGGCTTCGGTTTCGCGAGCGATATTCCGGCATATTCATGCCGGAAAAGACGCGGCGTATCGGGAGCGATACAAACCGCCGCCACCGCGGTTGGCATGGCCTGATCGCCATGAGAATGATCGCGCGGAGAGTATCGGACCAAGCGTAGCCGTGCCCCAGGCTGCCGTACAGTATCAGAGCGCGCCTAATTTACCGTATCAGCGAAGTGCGGGCGAAATCAGGAGGAGACGGGAATATAACCATGGCCCGGATTTGAAATAATCTCAACCCGCCTTGAATTCGATCGAGGCATTGCGCGAATGCCGGGGGCTAGCCGGCCGGCCTTGGTTCCCGTTGCGCCGGCGGCGCAAGCCCCCGGCGCTCAATCGGCGTCGAGAAGACAATGGAAGTCCTTGTCTCGCCGAACCCGTTGATCTGGGAGAGGAACAACTCCAGGTCCTCCAGATCGGTGGCCACCACGGATAGCATGTAGGAATCGTTGCCGCTGACATGATGGCATTCGAGTACGCGCGGCGAGTTGCGGAGTTTGTCCAGCAACGCCTGCTTGCCCGGCTGAGGCACATTGATTCCCACCATGGCGCGCACGCTGTAGCCCACGGCCTTCGGGTCGATGTCCGCATGGAATCCTCGCACCACGCCGGCCTCTTCCAGGCGGCGCAGGCGCTCCAGCGTAGCGGGGATGGACAAGCCTGTGGCTGCGGCCAGCACCTTGAGCGGTTGCCGCCCATCGGCCTGGATGGACTGGATCAGGCGCCATGCCTTGTCATCGAGTTCAAGCATAGGGTTTCCGTACTTTGGCCGGGCAGCTTAAAAAATCGAAAGCACGTCTGCCGAACCACAGAATTTACATGATTCATGCACCGCGGAGAACGGGATACCATCGGTGCATGGATTCGACGACACTTCTCCTCTTCGTCAAGGCGGCCCTGGTCGGGATTTCGATCGCGGCGCCGGTCGGCCCCATCGGGCTCCTGACGATTCAGCGCACGCTTGAGCGCGGCATGGCGGTGGGATTGGCCACCGGCATGGGAGCCGCGCTGGCGGACTCCGTGTATGGCGCGATCGGCGCCTTCGGGGTCAGCTGGATCATCCACGCGCTTGCCGCCGCGCGCATGCCCCTGGCGCTGGGCGGCGGCGCCTTGTTGCTCTGGCTGGCCTGGCGTACCTGGCGCGCGCCGCTGGCGGCATCGGCGGCGTCCGTGCCCGGCGGCTCGGATCTGCTGCGTTGTCTCGCCGGCACCTTTGTCCTGACGCTGTCCAATCCCGCCACCATCCTGTCGTTTGTGGCCGTGTTCGGCGCATTGGGCGGCGGTGCCCTGGGCCCGGTTTCTCCCGTTCCCATGATCCTGGGGGTATTTGCCGGGTCATCGCTCTGGTGGCTCGCGCTTTCCCTGGTGGTCGCACGGGGCCGCCATCTGTTCACGCCCGCCTGGCGCCAGCGCATCAACGCGGCCTCGGCCCTCGTGCTGGCCGCGTTTGCGATGTGGCAATGGATTTCGGTTGTGGGAACTTGATATGGCAAACCTGCCCGATCAATGACCGGCGCTTCTCGACTTGCTACCGGCGTTGCTCAAAAGGCAGCTGGCAACTTTCGCAACGCTTCAGGAACATGCCGGGCGCTTCCCTGTCTATGCATTGCGTTCAGTTACAATGCTGTAGTGCACCATCGCCTCGCAACAGGCCATTTCGGGCCATTAGCATCCTGCGGCGAGCACTGCGCCATCTCGGTTTCCCCCCAATTCATGCGATCCCTGCTGCTCCTGCTGACCGTTCTGTGCTTGTCTCTGCTGTCCTTCGGGGCAGCGGCGGGTTCGCACGCCGGTGCGGCGGGGGCTGCATTCGAGTCTGCCCAGGCCGAGCGGCTTGACCCGCTCGACCGCGTGATCCTGGAATCCTCGCTCGCCCGCACCCTCGACGAACTGGATGGCGGTGCCGACCTGGAACGCGTTGTGGCGCCGGGCGACGATGGGCTGCCGGGCGAATCGGCCGCGGAGTTGCTGGCGGAGGACGACAACCCGCCCGGCTACTGCGAAATCTGGTCCGCCGACCTGCTCGACCCGCTCGACATGCTCGACGAGATCGAGGAATCCAGCGCGCTCTTCGCGCTGCCGACCGTACGCGTCTCGCTGCCGCCCAACGAGATCGCGCAACAGCTCCCGGCGCGCCCGGAGCCTTTGCCCGCGGCCTTCTTCAAGCCGCCCATTTCCCTGATCTGACAGCCCTGGCAACCCCGGCGCGCCATTGGCGTGCCCGGGCTGCGTTCCCATTGCCTGGGCGCCTGGGCCCGATCGCGTCCGCGATCGCTGGCTGACCGTCGGCGCGCGCTTCTTGCGCGCGCCGGCGGCGGGCGCGCAGCCGTTTCGCCTGCCCCCATTTGTCATGCAGATCAAACAGATCACTATGTTTTCCATGGTGGCGTTGCTGTCGCTCGGAGCCTTGCCGGCTCTCGCGGCGGAAACGTTCACCTTGCCGCAACTGCTGTCCCTTTCGCAGTCCACCAACAAAGGCGTCGAAGCGGCGCAGGCCGGCGTGGATGCCGCCAGCGCCGCCGTGACCAGCGCGCGCGCCTATCCCAATCCGCAGGTGGAGGTGCTGTACGGCCGCCTGTCGCCGCGTACCTCCGGTGTGGCCGGTGGCGCCGCGCCGACCGTGGCCATCACCCAGAAGCTGGACTATCCGCAGCAGCGCAAACTGCGCGCCGAGATCGCCGGGCGTAGCCTGGAAGCTACCGAAGCTGGCCGCCAGGCGTTCCGGGCGGATCTGGCGGCGCGCGTCAAGACGTCGTATTTCGACGTATTGCGGCGCGAGATGGAACTGGCCGCGGCCAGGGAAGACCTGGCCATGATGCGGCAGATCCAGGACCGCGCCCGCCTGCGGGTGGAGGTTGGCGAAGCGCCGCGCTATGAGCTGATCAAGGCCGACACCGAACTGCTCGGTGCGCAAAAGACGCTGCAGAGCGCCCAGTTGCGGGTCAACCAGGCCAAGGCCGCGCTGCGCCAGCAGGTGGGCGGCGCCTTGCCGGCGGCCTATTCGCTGGCTGGCAGCCTGAACCAGGCGCCGGCGCTGCCGGCCCTGCCGGTGCTGCGCGATACGCTGACCGGGACCAACGCCGAACTGACCCAGCGCCGCCTGGAAGCCGACCGGGCCAGCCTGGCCGTGGACTACCAGCGCTCGCTGAGGCTGCCGGAACTGGCGGTGCGCGCCAGCGCCGAACGCCAGCCCGACAACACGGTCTCGCAGGTCGGCCTGGTCCTCACCATCCCGCTGTGGGACCGCCGCGGCGGCCCGGTGGGCGAGGCCACCGCGCAGGCGATCCAGGCCCGCTCCGCGCTGGAGGCGCGCGAGTTCGAGCTTGCGCAGGAGCTGGAGTCGGCCTACCGGCAATACGAGATCACGCAGGCGCAGGTGAGCGCGCTGGAAGGCGGCATCGTGCGCCAGGCCGAGTCCGCGCTCTCGGTGGCCGAGTCGGCCTATCGCTTTGGCGAGCGCGGCATCCTGGATTACCTCGATGCCCAGCGCGTGCTGCGCGGCGCGCGCAGCGACCTGATCGCCGCGCAGTACGAATTGCAGGCGGCCACCATCCAGATCGAGAAGCTGCTGTCGAGCGTGCCCGGGCAGACCGGGGCACCCACGGCTCCCTTCGCTCCTTCGGCACCTACGGAAACCAAATAAGCATGCGTCCCCATTTCCTTCTTTCCCTGACGGCAACCGCGGTCCTGCTGTTTTCCCTGGCAGGCTGCTCCGACGAACCCGCGCCCGCCACCGAAGCGCCCAGGCAGCCGCCCGGCGTAGTCAAGCCGGAAGGCACCCTGCAGGCATCGCTCAAAGTGGCGCCGGTCGCCACCAGCGCCTTCAGCGAAGTGCTGCGCGTGTCCGGGCGCATCGATTTCGACGAACAGCGCGTGGCCCGCATCGGCGCCAGCGTGACCGGCCGCGTGACGGATCTCTACGGCATCCTGGGCCAGGAGGTCAAGGCGGGCCAGGTGCTCGCCCGCCTGCATAGCAGCGAACTGGGCGCGGCCCAGATGGCCTTTCTGAAGGCCGAGGCCCAGACCGAGCTGCAGGTCCGCAACGCCGAGCGCGCGCGCCAGTTGTTCGCCGCCGACGTGATCGGCCGCGGCGAGCTGCAGCGTCGCGAGAGCGAGCTGGCGATCTCGTCGGCGGAGATGCGTGCCTACCGCGACCAGCTGCGCGTGCTTGGCATGTCGCCCGCCGCCGTGGCGCAACTCGCCAGGAGCGGCAGCATCGATTCCTACTCGCCGGTGTTCTCCAGCATCAGCGGCACCGTGGTGGAGCGCAACGTGGCGCAAGGCCAGGTGGTGCAGCCTGCCGACGCGCTGTACACCGTAGCCGACCTGTCGCGCGTATGGGTGGTGGCGGAGGTGCCGGAGCAGCAGGCGGCGCTGGTGGCCGAGGGCCAGAGCGTGGATATCGAGGTGCCGTCGCTGGGCAATGGCGCTGGCCAGAAGCAGATCACCGGCAAGCTCATCTACGTGGGCCGTACCGTGAATCCGCAAACGCGCACCGTGCTGGTCCGCACCGAGCTGGAGAACCGCGAAGGGCGCCTGAAGCCGGCCATGCTGGCCAGCATGCTGATTGCCAGCGCGCCGTCCGAGCAACTGGTGATCCCCGAATCCGCCATCGTGCGCGACGGCAACGACGAACTGGTGTACGTGGAGCAGGCCGGTGGCCTGTACCGCCTGACCAAGGTCAAGCTGGGCGCCGAGAGCGACGGCATGCGCGTAGTGCAGGGCGGCGTGAAACCGGGCGAGCGCATCGTGGTGGACGGCGCCTTCCATCTGGACAACGAGCGCAAGCGCCTGGAACAGGGGTAATCGATCATGATGAAAGCCCTTGTGGAAGCCGCTATCAAGCAGCGGCTGGTGGTTTGCGTGCTGGCCGTTGTGCTGTTCTTCTTCGGCCTGCGCGCGGCGACCAAACTGTCGGTGGATGCCTTCCCCGATGTCACCAACGTACAGGTGCAGATCGCCACCGAAGCCACCGGCCGTTCGCCGGAGGAGGTCGAGCGCTTTGTCACCGTGCCGGTGGAAATGGCGATGACCGGGCTGCCGGGCCTGGAAGAGATGCGCTCGCTCAACAAGGCGGGCCTGTCGCTGATCACGCTGGTGTTCACCGATGCGACGGATGTCTACTTCGCCCGCCAGCTGGTGATGGAGCGCCTGATCGAAGTGGCCGGCCGCATGCCCGAGGGCGTGACGCCGGTGCTCGGCCCGGTCTCCACCGGCCTGGGCGAGGTCTACCAGTACACGCTGGACCGCACCGACGACGGCAACCGCGCGTTGACGCCCGAGGAACTCTCCGAGCGCCGCATCGCGCAGGACTGGGTGGTGCGCCCGCTGCTGCGCTCGATTCCCGGCGTGGCGGAAATCAACTCGCAGGGCGGCTTCGTCAAGCAATACCAGGTGCTGGTCAACCCGGACCGCATGCGGCATTACGGGGTCACGCTGCAGCAGGTCTACCAGTCGCTCGCGCGCAATAACGCCAACTCCGGCGGCGGCGTGCTGCCGCACTATGCCGAGCAATACCTGATCCGCGGCGTGGGCCTGGCCCGCGGCGTGGACGATATCGGCAGCATCGTGCTCAAGGAGATCTCGGGCACGCCGGTCTATGTGCGCGACGTGGCCAATGTGACCATCGGCCACGAGGTGCGCCAGGGCGCGCTGGTCAAGAACGGCGAGACCGAGTCGGTCGGCGGCATCGTCATGATGATGCGCGGCGGCAATGCCAAGGCAGTGGTGAGCCGCGTCAAGGCCCGCGTGGCCGAGATCAACGAGCGCGGCATGCTGCCGGGCAAGCTGCAGATCGTGCCGTACTACGACCGCAGCGAGCTGGTGGATTCGGCGCTGTGGACAGTCACCAAGGTGCTGCTCGAAGGCGTGGTGCTGGTGGTGATCGTGCTCTTCCTGTTCCTGGGGGATGTGCGCTCGTCCGTCATCGTGCTGGCCACGCTGGTGCTGACGCCGCTGATGACCTTCATGGTGATGAACCAGGTGGGCTTGTCGGCCAACCTGATGTCGCTGGGGGGGCTGGCCATCGCCATCGGCTTGATGGTGGACGGCTCGGTGGTGGTGGTGGAGAACGCGTTCGAGCGGCTCGGCCATCGTGACAAGAGCGGCATGACCAAGACCGAGATCCTGGTCAAGGCAGTGCAGGAAGTGGCCACGCCGGTGATCGTCGGCGTGGGCATCATCATCCTGGTGTTCCTGCCGCTGATGACGCTGACCGGCATGGAAGGCAAGATGTTCGCGCCGCTGGCGTTCACCATCTCGATTGCGCTGGCGATTTCGCTGTTCCTGTCGCTGACGCTCTCGCCGGTGTTGTCGTCCTACCTGCTCAAGGGCGGTGCGGAGCACGATACCTGGCTGATCGCCTTCATGAAGCGCCACTACCTGCGCATGCTGCACTGGGCGCTGAACAATAGCCGCAAGACCGTGATCGGCGCGGTGGCGGCATTCATGGCCACCGTCGCCATCGTGCCGCTGCTGGGCACCTCCTTTATCCCCGAGATGAAGGAGGGCTCGATCGTGCCGGCGCTGGACCGCGTGCCCAATATCTCGCTGGAGGAGTCGGTCAAGCTGGAGATGGCGGCCAACAAGCTGGTGCTGTCGGTGCCGGGCGTGAAGTCGGTGGTGTCCGGCGTGGGCCGTGGCGAAAGCCCGGCCGACCCGCAGGGCCAGAACGAATCCACGCCCATCGCCAGCCTGAAGGACCGCGACGAGTGGCCGGACGGCTGGACCCAGGACGATATCGCCAACGCGATCCGCGAAAAGCTCAAGGCCATCCCCGGCGTGCAGATCGTGATGGCGCAGCCGATTTCCGACCGCGTCGACGAGATGGTCAGCGGCGTGCGTTCGGACGTGGCGGTGAAGGTGTTCGGCGATGACCTCGACAAGCTGCGTGAGCTGGCCGGCGAAATCGCCCGCGTGGCGGGCGGCATCCAGGGCTCGCAGGATATCCGCATCGAGCGCATCTCCGGGCAGCAGTACCTGTCGATCGAGATCGACCGCCAGGCCATTGCGCGCTACGGGCTCAATGCCTCGGACATCCACGACATCATCGAGATCGCCATCGGCGGCAAGCGCGCCACGGACATCTTCGAAGGCGAGCGCCGCTTTGCCGCGGCGGTGCGCCTGCCGGAAGAGTTCCGCGACAACGTGCAGGCCATCCGCCAACTGCTGGTGGCCACGCCCAACGGCGCCCAGGTGCCGCTGCAAAGCGTGGCGAAGATCGAAGTCACCGACGGTCCCGCGCAGATCAGCCGCGAAATGGCCAAGCGCCGCGTGGTGGTGATGATCAATGTGAAGGACCGCGACCTCGGCGGCTTCGTCGCCGAGCTGCAGCAGGCGGCGGACAGCAAGGTCAAGCTGCCGGAAGGCTATTACCTGGAGTGGGGCGGGCAGTTCCAGAACATGGAACGCGCCATGGGCCACCTGAAGATCATCGTGCCGGTGACCATCGCCGCGATCTTCTTCCTGCTGTTCCTGCTGTTCAACTCCGTGCGCTTTGCCACGCTGATCATCACCGTGCTGCCGTTTGCTTCCATCGGCGGCATCATCGGCCTGTTCATCACCGGCGAGTACCTGTCGGTGCCGGCCTCGGTGGGCTTTATCGCGCTGTGGGGCATGGCGGTGCTCAACGGGGTGGTGCTGGTGTCGTATATCCGCACGCTGCGCGATTCCGGCCTGTCGCTGGACCAGGCCGTGATCCAGGGCGCGACCCAGCGATTCCGCCCGGTGATGATGACGGCCACCATCGCCATGCTGGGGCTGGTGCCCTTCCTGTTCTCCACCGGCCCAGGCTCCGAAGTGCAGCGTCCGCTGGCGGTGGTCGTGATCGGCGGGCTGATTACGTCGACCCTGCTGACGCTGGTGATGGTGCCTACGCTGTACCGCTGGTTCGATAACCGGAAGCCGGACCCGATGAAGGATGTGCCGGTGTAGTACAGGCCCATCGCACAGTCAGGCAGCGCCCCACGCGGTTTCGGCGGGGCGTTTTTCTTTGGTGCAAGCTGGTGCGCTAACGCATGACCCCGTCCATTCGATATCATGTGCGCTGCCGCGGACCAACGCGCAAGGCACGGCATGGCGTCGCACCGGGGCGGCGGGGCGCCGAAGCCTTTTACCGTAACGCCTCCAGGGAATAACGTGTCAGGGCCAGCATCAGCACAGATTGCAGAAGAATTCGAAGCCGGTGCGGAGGCAGCGCCGCCGCAAGTGCACGTCCGCCTCGACGGGCGCGTACTTCCGGAAGCCTGCGAACTCTGGCGCGCGGCGCTGGCGCCGCTCTTCGACGTCAGGATTGGCGCCGCGCAGGGCGCCTTCACGGGTGAATTGATGGCGTTGCATCTGGGAGACAGCCTGATCGCGCGCTGCGCCGGCTCCGTGGAGCATCGCTTCAAGCGCGGCATCGTCGAGATCCGGCGCAGCAATATCGACCACATCCTGATTCAGCTCTATGCCGCGGGCGGCGTTCAGGGCGAGTATGGCAACCGGGCGCTCAATGCTGGCGTGGGTTCGATCAGCGTGCTCGACTTGGGGCGGACGCTGGATAGCTGGACACCGCCGTTTGCCAATATCACCCTTACCGTGCCGCGCGATCGCCTTCCCGCGTCGCTGCGGAGCTGGAACCTGCACGGTACGGTGCTGGACGCCGGCCAGGGATCGGCGCGCCTGCTGGCGTCGCACCTGTCGCAACTCCTGCTGGCTGGCGACACGCTGACAGGCGAGGAGAGGGCGGCATCGGTCACCGCGGCGCTGATCATGCTGGAGGGCGGTGGCGCCAGGCTTCGCGATAGCGAGCCCGACGTGCAAAAGGCGGCACGCCGCAGCATGCGCAAGCTGGTGCAGCGCTATATCGAAGAACACCTGACCGCGGAAGCGCTCTCGCCGGAACAGGTCGCCGGCGCTTTCCGCCTGTCGCGAGCCAGCCTCTACCGCCTGTTCGACGCCGACGGCGGCGTGAACGCCTACATCCAGGGCCGGAGGCTGGACCGCTGTTTCGATGAACTTGCCCGGTCCAAGGGCAGCGGGCTCAGCATCGCCGAGCTGGCATATCGTTACGCCTATTCGAATGAGAGCACCTTCAGCCGTGCCTTCCGCCGCCGCTTCAGCCTGAGTCCGCGGGAGGTGCGCGCGCTCGCGGAGCATCCGCGCAACAGCTGGCCAGCGGCGCCGGCCGACGCAAGCGAAGCGACCACCATCAACGAATGGCTGGAGAGCCTGCGGGGCGAATTCACTGCCACCGGCAGCGGCGCCTGACACGGTCTCGGGGGCCGTCCGATGCCTGGCCCGGATGCCGCCTGGCGGCAAGGGCTCAGTCCTCGACTTCGATGACCTGCCCGCCGCACTGTATGTAGCACGCCTGGTAAGCGCTGTCGCAGCTGTGGGTCGATGCGTAGCTGGAGCAGTAAGCCTGCCGCTTGGTGCATTGCTCCTTGCCCTTGTCATTCGCGGCGGTGGCGAGGCAGGTGGCAAGGGTGTTGGCGCGCCGTGTTTCACAGGCCTGCTCCTTGACGGCCGCGACCTGTTCCTTGCCGGTGATGCAGATCTGCTTGTTGGTTTCGCAGGTCGTCACGCATTGACGGCCCGCATCGGATTTTGGGGGGACGTACTTGTAGGATGTACATCCTGCCGCCAGCACTGCCAGGAGGAAGCCGCACAGGCTTCGGTATGGTCGTTGCATTTCCATCATCGGGAGCGCGCCACGGGGCGCTGGTGCATCGCGCCTGCCCGGCGCAAGTTCCCGGCTGGCGTTTCGGCGCCTGGAGCGCCCCGGCGCTTCTTCGGGGACCCCAGGCAGCCGTGGTTTTCAAACGAGGCAAAGCAGCGTGACTCCGGCCGTGAAGACCGGCTCAGCGCACCTTGGGCTTGCCATACCGGATCGGCACATCGACCCCCGCCGCCGGCGGAAGCAGTGTCTTGAGCTGCTCCCTGGCAGCCGCCGCGTCCTGGAAGGAAGCGAACGTCAGTTTGCTGATATTCATGTGATCGAAGTACTGGATGCCGGTGGCTGAGCGGCTTAGCTTGCCGACTTTCTGCTGGACTTCCTGGGTTGATACTTGCGAGACAATCACCTCGTTGCGGCTCTCGCCGACAACGCCCCGGTCGTTCACGACCAGCGTCACCGGGCTCCCCATGGCGCCCGCACTCTTTGCCGTGGCCGAAGCCGGCAGCGTCTGGAACGACTGGCTGCCAAGGCGAACGGCCGTCGTGCCCGCAAGGCTCTTCAATTCCGCGGGTGAAAGCTGCTGCCCGGCCACATAGGCCGACGCGCCCGCGTGGCACAGCGTGGCGGCGAGCGCCGCGGCGCCGCATAGCAAGACCCTGAGGGACAAGTTCTTTTTCATCATCATTTTCCTCGCCCCGTTATTTCGCGGCAATCACACGGTACTCAACAGCCAGGGGCTTGCTGAGCTTGACGCTGGCACCATCGGCTTCCGGCAGAAAGCTGCTGCAGGCGCCGGGCGCGGCGGGGGCCGGCATCGCGCTGACTGCGTACACCTCCCAATTCCCGGCGGCGTTCTCGCCATGGAATGCATAGCTGCCCAGCCCGTAGCTTTTCACTTCCGGCACGCCTGTGCTGTAGTAGCTGTTGTATGGAACGGCGAGTGCGGAAATGGTCCCCGAGGGGGATTTGACAAAGATGCCAACGCTGCCGACGCAGATGGAGCCGCTCAGTCTCAGCTGCAGGGCATCCACCTTGTCATTGCCGCCGACCGTGAACTGGCCCAGCTTCTGGACCGAACCGTACTTGAGCTGCGCGCTATCCGCGAACGCCTTGGTGAAGCCGCCAATTTCCAGGGTTGCCGGCTTGTAGGCGCTGTATGCCTTCGCCAGCCTGACGGCGGCCGCGGCATCCGCCAGGCCGAAGCCGTACCAGTTCGAGTAGTAGTTGCCGGCGGCATTCTTTTGCCAGCCCAGATCCAGCCGCGCAGTCTGGCTGCCATCGACGAGGCTGGCATCTTCACTGGCGGTAAATGTCCCCTGCTTCAGGTCAAGCCGGAAATTCCGGCTGTCGCGCGAGCCATAATTCGGATCGATTCTCCTGGCGGTCACGCGAAGAATCTCGCGGACGTCTCGCCACGTCAGGTTCGGATTTGCCGCCAGCATCAGCGAAACCACCCCCGAGATGGTCGGGGTGGCGGCCGAGGTGCCATTCATGCTGGAATAGTCGCAGTTCGGGTTATCTTTCTTGTTGGTCGCGGTGCCGCCAATGGTGAATGCATTGGCCAGTTCCAGGTAGTTGCGGCTATATCCTTTCGCGCAACTGGTCAGGTCGGTCGAGTAGATCGTCGGCCCGGAGCCGCCTTCTCCATACTGCCCCTTCTCCCCATATTCACCGCCGAGCCCGGTGATCCAGTTGACCGCCCCGGCGTTGGAGTAACTCGATTTGATGCCCCTGGCGTTGGCCGCGCCTACCAGGATGACGCCGGGCTCAAGCGCTTCCGTGTCATTCGCGGGATTTTCGCAACTGAGGACGCCGCTTATCCCGTCGATATCGGGGCAAAACCGGGGTTTGTCGCCTCCGGTGTTGTTGTACTCATTGCCTGATGCCTTCACCATGACCAGGCCCTTGCCGCTTCTCAGGTTCGGGAAGGCCCGGATGACGGCACTGGTCCCAGTTGCGGTGTCGTATTCGTCCGGGACCTCCGGGTTCCCTCCGTATGATGCATTGATGATATGGGCATTCCGGGACCAGTCTGCGCCGCCGTAGGCCTGCAGGATGTCGGCACCCGCGGTGCCGATGAAGCGCGCGCCGCCCAGGGTGGCGCGGGGCGCGATGCCAATCACGCCCTTGCCGTTCTGCGCCGCGCTGATGATGCCGGCGACATGGGTGCCATGCGCGTCCTTGATGTTCATCGGGATATCGGCGGGCGTGGGGTTGCTGGTGCCGTCGTCAAAGTTGTAAGTCATCGACTTGTTCACATTGGCGACCAGGTCCTCATTGTTGATATCGACGCCATCGTCGAGAACCAGGACATTGACGCCCTGGCCCTTGATACCCGCGGCATGCGCTTCTTCCACATTGAGGTCGGTGACGCCATCCGCCGTATCCGGGAATGACTTGAAGTAGCTGGTGGCCTGCCTGAGCGCCCATTGGTAGATGTACAGCGGCTCCGTGACCCCGGTCTGACAGGCAAACTTCGCATCGACGCCGGTTTCGGTACAGCTTGACGCCAGGGGCACGGGTGTGGGCGCGGGCGCGGGTGCGCCGGGCGTCTGGGCGCTCGTAGCCGCGGTCTCCGGGTTGTCGCCCCCGCACGCCGCGAGCGCGGCGGCCGCCAGAAGCGTCAGCGATATTAGTTTCGTTCTTCTTTTCAGCATGAGATTACCCGCTCTAAAAATTGAGTTTTCACTACGCCATGACTGGTGCCGGCCGAATACCGCGGGAACTGCATGGTGTCGGCGAGCCGCGGCGATGCGATTGCGCGGACGCTGCCCGCCGCCATGCGGCGCTATGGACGAACGCCGAAGACGCGACCGGGCCGGCGCATGAAATTGCGCCGGACGCAAGCCGCGCTGCCTGGTTGCTATCGAGGGCCTGTTGGAATGGCCTGGTCGTGCGCGGCCCGCTGGTGGCAAGGGTGTCGTGCCCGCCATCGAAGGTCGCTTGCCAGTCAGGCCCGGGGCCGCGCTCTTTCTCTAGAGGGCTGGCGCGTACCTCGAACCGGCGCCAATTTTTGCAGAGTTATCGTTTCGGCACTTGACGCTGCGTCTCACAAAAACTGACGTTTCGTCTCACGTGGGGGTGTCGCGGGCGCTGGCAGGCAAGCATCGCCGGCACGGGACCCGGCGGGGCATGCGCGAGGGGGGGGCGCTGCGCCCCTGTCCGCTATTTCAGGAAGGGAACTTGCGCGGCATGGCGATGGGTTGATGCAGGTAAAGCCGGCGGTGAGCCGGATCACCCGCCGCTGGCATCGGGCGATCGGGCAAGCCGAAAGCCCGGATCAACGATGGCAAATGTGGGATGACCGCGACGGCGATTCGTGGCAAGGCAACCCCTCTCGGTATCGGACCAGCCGCCGCCGCGAAACACACGATACGCATCATCGACCTCCGGATCGTATTGATCGGCGAGTTCGCGGTATCGCGGACCATTTTCTGGAAGGACTGGAAGTCCTTGGCAGGAGGTTGCAATGCCGGACGGCATCAATCCATGATACGTTCTCCACCGGACATTGCGCGGCATATGCCGATGGCCATTAGCACTTGCCTGGCACGTCCAGCGAACACTTATCCGGCGCCTTGTCGGCCGGGCTGAATTTATTGCACTTCTCTATCCGGAAAATCATGAAACAAAAACGAAAAGGGCAAAGCCCGCTGAAGCGGCATATCGCTGCAGGTTCGATCGTATTCGCAACGCTAATGGCGGGATGCGCTGCCCAGCCACCCGTGAGCGCCGCACCTAACCCAGGCCCGCAAGGCAGCCGTGGCACGCCGGAGGGCTGCCAGGCTGACAAGCTTGCCGATGACGCGCTGATCGGCAAGAGCGAGGCCGATGCCGTCGCACTGCTCAAGGGCTGTGCCTGGCGATTTGGCGAACGCGACGGCCAGCATCTGCCCGGCACCATGGACTACAACCCCCAGCGCCGCACGCTGGACGTCAAGGACGGCAAGGTGACCGCGGTACGCCGGGGTTGACTTCCTCTCCGGGCTAAACCCCGGAGATTCCTTCTGTAAGCGCCTGAAGTCCCAGGCGGGCAATATTCCGGGCGGCGTTTGTGTCGCGGTCGTGTACCGCTCCGCAATCGCTGCACTTCCACTGCCTTATTCCAAGTCCGGCCCTACCTTTCGGACTGCTGGGCGGGATAACGCCACAGCACGAGCACGTTTGGGTTGAAAACGCTTCGTTGACCTCTGCGAACACCACGCACTGCCTGATGGCCTTGTACTTGAGTTGTGTCCGGAACGTCGTCCACGAGGCATCGAGCACGGACTTCGCCATGTTCGTTTTTGCCAGCGCCTTCGCGTTCACGTTGCCGACGAAGATTGCTGCATGTCTTTTGACAAGCGCCGACGTTTCCTTGTGGATGGCGTCCTTGCGCTGATTCGCGATTTTGGCGTGGATAGCCTTCACGCGCTTCTTCTTGCGAGCACGTTGCGCAATACCCAGCGCCGCTTCCGAATCGCGATACCACTGCTTCGGCTCGAATTTTTCGCCACTGCAATACGTCGCGAGCGACTTCAGGCCAAGGTCGATGCCGAGCACCGACGCACCATCCGGCACGCGCTTTTCTTCGATCTGTACCTTGACGGCCACGTTGAGATACCAACGCCCGCGCGAGTCCTCGTTGAAACTGCCCGCCTTCAATTCGTATTTCGACAGGCCATATGAGTCCCACAGCCCGATATTGATGCCGTTGAAGCGGACCTGGCCGTTCTTGTACGTCAGCGCACGGGCCTTGAACGGCACCCATCCCAGCGAGTATTTTGGGGACTTGCGGTCGCTCACGCGCCAATTGAGACGCTGCCGTTTGAACTGCTTGAGCCGTGTCGCGAATTCTTCGCACACCTGCTGCTGCGTTGCCGACCCGATGGAGACGCCTTCGCACTTGCTGAAGCCGTTGGTCAGTTTTTGCAGGTCGAAGCCGGATAACCAGACCTTCGGGCGATTGCAGTACCGCTTGAGGCTGCGGAACTGGGTCTCGTTGCAGAAATTCCAGACCTGATTAACGTCGCGAGCCATCGCAAGCATCGCCTTCGCGTGCTTGTCCTTGATTCGCAGTTTCAGTGTCCTGGTGGCTTCCATTCCTGGATAGTACACTTGGTCTTAGAAAATACTCAAGAGGGAAAATATGGGGCGGCCACGCAAGACAGATAGCGATTTACGGCACGGTCGGCATTGCGTCTTTGCGCTGCATGTTCACTTGGTATTCGTTACAAAATATCGGCGCAACGTGTTCAAGAAAGAGCACCTGGACGCCATGCAGTTGATACTGGCAAACGTCTGCCGGGACTTCGAAGCCGAGTTGGTGGAATTCAACGGCGAGTACGACCACGTACACCTGTTGGTCAACTACCCGCCGAAGGTGGCGTTGTCGAATCTCGTCGCGTCGCTGAAAGGCGTGTCATCGCGTATGCTCCGACAGCAGTTTGGAGACTTTCATCCGTGGCTGAAGCGGCGGGGCGTGTTGTGGTCCCCGTCCTACTTCGCGTCATCGTGCGGTGGTGCGCCGATAGATATCCTTCGGCAATACATCGAGGAACAGCAAGCGCCCCATTAGGACGCCTGCGGCGTCCGTGCTCTCGACCCCGGACTAAACTCCAGGGCTTCCCGCACATCTGGTGATCGGCCCGTAAGGCGGACGCAGCATGCCGTCGCTTCGTGGCCCACGCTCTACGAGCGTTTCGGCTTTGCGCTGCACAGTTGCGTGCGGAAAGGCGCAGGGTCCGTGGCCCGTTACGAACTGGCGGTCACGGACTGAACTGGCTGCCGTCCGTCAGCGTCGGCAGCAGTCATCCGGACCCTATCTTCCCGGCATCCGCTTCCCGGTCATTCGCGTCCCGCGAGCTCGATGTGGTAGACCAGGCGCTGGATGAAGGTCTGCTGGCCGGGGCCCAGGGAGACAAAGGTGCAGCCAATGTGATGCATGGCGCGCTGGTCGCTCCACACCAGACCATGCCCGACCACCTGCAGGTCGAACTCCAGTTCGCCCTGGTTGCGAAAGTCCAGCCTGCATTTCGGCAAGATCGTGCCTGTCGGAAATGGGTCGGTATTGGCGATACTGGTGCGAAGGCCGACACCGGAGAGCGAAAGGTCGGCAATGTCTAGCTTCAGGACCTCGTCATCGGGCGTGCGCAGCTCGCAACGATAGCCCATGGCGGCGTCCGGGCGTGCGCGGGGGTGGCGGCGGCGTTCAAAGTGGTAGAGCTGGGCCGGGAAGGCCGCGGCGCAGGCCATGCCGCCCTGATACCTGATGGGGTAGGGTCTATTGATGACGAAGCGGATCTTGACATCGCGCAGCACCGCGGAGACGGCAATCTCGTCCGATGTCAGCAGCAAATCCCGCTCCGCTTCCGTGCGGCATCCGTCGAAGATGAAGGTACAGCCTACGGGGTCAACCTTCAGCAATGTGGTGGCAATCCTGTAGCCGTCGCGCGTGCGCAGCCTGACAACGCACTTCAGCCAGGCAAGATCGAGCAGCACGGCACTGATCTGTATGGGCAGGGTGAGCCGGTGGCGGGCATCGGGCGGGAAACCGTCTGGCGCTTGCGTGCTAGCGGTCTGGCGCTTGGCATTGGCGGGTTCGAGGCTCACGGATTCCTTCGGCAAATTGGGAATCGAGGAGGGCTGCGTCTCGATTCCAGCGGCGCTATGTTCAGATGGGCGGGCGGTCCGGCGGAGGAGCAGGGCGTTTCCCGATGAGGAATAACGGCAGGAAGTGGCGAGACTTTAGCCCATTCACTTATACGGAAGTCAAGGTTCTTCCCGCAGTGCCTGAATAGCGGGGGCGCCGTCCATGGTTCGCTGCATGCCGATCCGGATTGTCGTGGCGCCAGGTTCACCGTCGCTGTTGCGCCCAGGAAATCCACCCAGGCAAGCCCATGTGCGATAGCTGCAGCGCTTCGACCCCGCATCCGGCCTTCAGGGCATGGGGTTCGCCAGGCCAGCAGATCCTGTGACACGGAATTACCCCATGCGGTGCTGACGCGGAGCCGCAGGCGCGGTCTGCAGCCATGCGAAAGAACCGCGCAAGTTCGGGAAAAGTCTCCCCCAATTTGAAGAAATTTCCTATACACGCCGCACTTCGCAGCGCGAACACTCCAGGTTTGGTTGCAAGTCACTCTCAGTTGCGGGAGCGGACAGGCGCAACTTCTCCGGCCTGCCACAGGCGGTACTGGATGTCCTCGGCAGGGGACCTGGGCCAGTACAGGGAAGAACAAACATGGAGCAGGGGAAGTTCTGGTCATCGGTAATGCGCTCATGCGGCCTGGCTTGCGGCCTGATGGTGTTTCCGGTCGCCTCGCAGGGGCAGGCACCCGGAAGCGCGGCGCAGGAATGGCTGCGCCAGCAGGAGCGCGAACGCGCCTTGCGCGAGCAGCAGGAAACCACGCCGGATGTGCGAATACCGATGCCGGCCATGCCGGCGCCCGATCTGTTGCCGAAGGAAGAGGGACCGTGCTTCGCGATCCACGAGATCCGGCTGACGGGCGAGGATGCCGGCAAATTCCTGTGGGCGCTGAAGGCGGCTGACCCTGCCGCCGATCCCGCCACCGGCCGTTGCCTGGGCACCGCAGGCATCAACGTGGTGATGAAGCGCATCCAGAACGCCATCGTCGCGCGCGGCTTTGTGACCACGCGCGTGCTGGCGGCCCCGCAGGACCTGAGCAGCGGCGTCCTGACGCTCTCCGTAGTGCCGGGCCGGGTACGGGCGGTCCGCTTCGCTGTTGAGACCTCCTCGCGTGCCACCGCCTGGAACGCCGTACCGATCCGCCGTGGCGATCTGCTCAACCTGCGCGATATCGAACAGGCGCTGGAGAACTTCAAGCGCGTCCCCACCGTGGAGGCCGACATCCGGATCGTGCCGGCGGAAGGTGAGGGCGCACGGCCGGGTGAAAGCGACCTGGTCATCGCCTGGTCGCAGCGCCGGCCCGTGCGGCTGAACGTGGCGCTGGACGATTCCGGCAGCCGGGCGACGGGCAAGTACCAGGCGAGCGCCACGCTCTCGCTGGACGATACCTTGATGCTGAACGATCTGTTCTACGCTAACTTCAACCACGACGTATTCAGCTCCGGCGGCAAGGGCACGCAGGGCTACACCGTCCATTACAGCGTCCCGCTTGGCTACTGGCAGCTGGGCGCCACCGCCGCCGGCTACGAATATCGCCAGACCGTGGCCGGCTACTCCCAGAACTATGTCTACCGCGGCACCAGCGAAAACGCCGAAGTCCGCTTGTCGCGCCTGCTGTACCGCGATGCGACGCGCAAGACCGGCGCCTACGTCCGCGGCTGGCTGCGCCAGTCCGACAACTACATCGACGACACCGAGATCGAAGTGCAGCGCCGCCGCACCGGCGGCTGGGAACTGGGGCTGACGCATCGGGAGTACCTCGGCACGTCCACCCTCGATGCCACGCTCGCCTACCGGCGCGGCACTGGCGCTTTCGGAGCGATGG
Source organism: Cupriavidus sp. SK-3 (assembly GCF_000611145.1). Taxonomy (NCBI): domain Bacteria; kingdom Pseudomonadati; phylum Pseudomonadota; class Betaproteobacteria; order Burkholderiales; family Burkholderiaceae; genus Cupriavidus; species Cupriavidus sp. SK-3. The sequence goes on from NZ_JFJV02000162.1 coordinate 18,360, forward strand.
CGGCGCCGGAGGAAGCCTTCGGTGAAGGCACCTCGCGCATGCAGGTCATCACCGCCGACGCCCAGTTCGCCGTGCCATTCCGGATCGCCAACCAATCCCTGCGCTACACCGCCAACTGGCGGGCGCAATGGAACCGCACGCCGCTGGTGCCGCAGGATCGCTTCGCCATTGGCGGGCGCTATACCGTGCGCGGCTTTGACGGCGAACTCACGCTCATGGGCGAGCGTGGGTGGCTATGGCGCAACGACCTGGGGCTGGCCGTGGGCGCCGGGCAGGAAGTGTACGTTGCCGTCGATGTGGGGCACGTCGGCGGCCCCGCCACTCGCTGGCAACCGGGCCGCACCCTGGCGGGTTCGGCCATCGGCTTGCGCGGCCGCATGCATGGCGGCTACTGGGACGTCTTCGTCGGCACGCCGCTGTGCAAGCCCCAAGGGTTTCAGACCGACTCCGTCATCGCCGGCTTCAACGTGAGCTGGTCTTACTGATGTCGACAGGGCGCGTGCGCCCGCATTCGTATTCTCGAAAATTGGGAGTGCCCGCATGAACAAGAACTGCTACCGCATCATCTTCAACCGTGCCCGCGGCCTGCTTCAGGCCGTCGCCGAGATCGCCCGAGGCCACAGCGCTGGCGGGGGCCGGGGCGTAGCGGCCCGCAGACCTTGCGTCGTGACAGTGCGGCCATTGACTTTCGCCTTGTGGATCATCATGGGGCATGTCGCACCGGGCGGCGCGGCGCTTGCGCAGGTGGTGGCCGATCCCGGTGCGCCGGGCAGCCAGCGTCCGACTGTGCTGCAAGCGCCGAATGGCACCCCCCTGGTCAACATCCAGACCCCAAGTGCAGCCGGTGTTTCGCGCAACACCTACCAGCAATTCGACGTGGGCCGGCAAGGGGCGATTCTCAACAACTCCCGCGGGAACACGCAAACGCAACTGGGCGGCTGGGTGCAGGGTAATCCCTGGCTGGGCAAGGGGACTGCCAAGGTCATTCTCAACGAAATCAATTCGAGCAATCCCAGCCGGCTTAACGGCTATGTCGAAATCGCCGGTAGCCGGGCGCAACTGGTCATCGCCAACCCGGCCGGGATTTCCTGCGACGGCTGCGGCTTCATCAACGCCAACCGGCTGACCCTGACCACCGGTACGCCGGTCGTCAACGGCGGCTCTCTGGAGGGCTATCGCGTCGAAGGCGGCGCGCTTCAGGTCCAAGGCAAGGGCCTGGACGCCAGCGCTACCGATTACACCGACGTGATCGCCCGCTCGATGGAGGTCAACGCCGGTATCTGGGCCAGGCAACTGCAAGTCACCACGGGCGTCAACGACGTCAGCGCCGATCACACCCAGGTGGCAGCCAAGGCCGCTGGCGGCAGGGCCCCGGCCTTTGCCGTGGACGTGAGCAGCCTGGGCGGCATGTATAGCCAGAAAATCGTTTTATTGGGCACGGAGCATGGCGTCGGGGTTCGCAACGCCGGGAACCTGGGCGCCCAGGCGGGCGAACTGGTCGTGACCGCCGATGGCCGCCTGGAGAATGGCGGTGCCATGCAGGCGCGGACCGATACCCGGGTGAACGCCAGCGGCGGCGTCGCCAATGCCGGCACCCTCAGCGCCGGGCGCGAGTTGGTGGTGAGCACCCCGCAGGATGTGGACAACAGTGGCGGCACCCTCAACGGCCGCCGCGTAGAGGTCAATGCGCAATCGCTCGCCAACCGTGGCGGTGCGATCGAGCAGACCGGCAGACAGAACCTGGCCTTGCGCGCAACGGTCGCCACCAACCGCCATGGCGGGCGCATTGGCCTGGTCGAAGCCAGCAGCGGTGGTGGCCCGGGCAGCCCGGGTAACGGCGGCACCCCGGGAAACGGTAGCGAAGGCGGCAGCACAGGCACCGGAGGCATTGGGGACGTCGGTGCCGGCACCGTGCCCGCGCCGCAGCCTCCGGACCGCCTGGCCGACGGTGCACTCAGCATTGCCAGGATCCTCGACAACGATGGCGGCCGCATCTTTGCCGGCGGTGCGATCAACCTCGACGCCAGCGGGGGGCTGAATAACCACGGCGGCCATCTGGGCGTGCGCCAGCTCAGCGTCAGCGGGGGAGACCTGGCCAACCGCAGCGGCGAACTGCAAGTCTCGGGCACCGCCAGCATCCATGCCGGCCAGGTCGACAACGACGATGGCCGCCTGCAACTGGGCGGCCCGCTGACCTTCACGGCCGGCAACCTCTCCAACCGCGCGGGCATCTTCCACCACAGCGGCACGGATGCCACCCATCTGCAGGTGGCCGATACGCTCGACAACAGCGATGGCACCCTGGCGAGCAATGCCGCGCAGCTGAGCCTGTCGGCAGGCCAACTCGTCAACCAGCGAGGGAAGGTCAACCATGCCGGCGACACCGGCTTGAAGATGCAGGCCGGCACGCTCAGCGGCAAGGACGGCCAGATCGCCACGGCGGGCGCGGCGGCCCTCGAACTCGGCTGCGCCGATCACCGCAACGCCACCCTGAGCGCGGCCCGGATCGACCTCGCCGCAGCGTCGTTCGACAGCCGCGGCGGCAAGATCGTCGCCAGTGGCGAGCACGGCAACCGGCTCCACGTGGCCGGCTCGCTCGACAACAGCCAAGGCACGATCGCTACCAATGGCGACCTGAACATCCGCGCCGGCACGTTCGGCAACACGGACGGTACCGTGCAACACGCCGGCAACGGCCGCCTGGATATCGCAGCCGACACACTCAACGGTGCCGGCGGAACGCTCGCCAGCAATGGCGCCCTCACCCTTGGCGGCGAAATCACTGACCTGCGCGGCGGCACCACCCTGGCCCGCAAGATCGACATCGACACCGGCAAGCTGACCACCGCGGCGGGCAGCCTGAGCGCCAGCGGCACCGACGCACTCGCCGTGAAGGTGCGCGGGGCGCTGGACAATCACGGCGGCACCATCGCCGGCAACGGCGCCCTCGACCTGAAGGCGAAATCCCTGGGCAACCGCGGCGGCAAGATCCAGGCAGCCGGCGCTGCCGACACGCACATTGCCGTAGCCGAAACGCTGGACAACACCGGCGGCACCCTGGCAGCGGCGGGGGACACCGCCATCCAGGCCGGAACGCTGCGCAACCAGGGTGGCACGCTGCAAGCGGCCGGAGAGGCCGGGCTGGATGTCCGGGTCAACGGCCACCTCGACAACCGCGACAGCGGCGTCATTGCCAGCGGCGGCGCGGGCCAGATCACGGCAGGTTCCCTCGACAACCGCGACGGCATCCTCAACGCCCATGGCACCCTGAACGTCAGTACCAGCGAAGGGCTGGACAACCGCGCCGGCAGGCTCGTCAGCCATGGCGGCCTGGGCCTGACCGCCGGCAGCCTGGACAACCGCGATGGCGGCCTCGTCGCCTCCACCAGAGGCGGGGTGACTGTGGACTCCCGTGGCCGTACCGATAACGCCGGCGGCACGCTTCAGGCCGCCGGCGACCTGAAGCTGGACAGCACCGGGCTCGGCAACGCTGCCGGCACCGTCCTTGGCGCCAACGTGGACATCGACACCCGCCAGGCGGCGCTGGACAACGCCCACGGCACCCTCGCCAGCACGGCGGGCAGGCTCGACATCCGCAGCGGCGTACTCGACAACACCGCTGGCCTGCTGCAATCGGCTGGCGGCATGGGCCTGGACACCCATGGCCAGGCGCTGGTCAACACCCAGTCGGGGGCGAACGGCGGCATCCTCAGCGGAGGCACCCTCGCTTTGGACAGCGGCGACCTCGACAATCGCGCTGGCGTGCTCCACAGCCAGGGCGACCTGGCCGCACAAGCCGGTACCCTCGACAACCGTGGCGGTGGCCAGTTCAGCGGCAACGCCGACATACGCCTGGACGGCGGCGCGCTGCAGAACCAGGGCGGCAAGGTGCAGGCCAACAAAAACCTGACCGTGACGCTGACCGGTACTGCCGACAACCGCAACGGCCTGATAGCGGCGGGCGACGATCTGGGCGTGAATGCCGGCGCCATCCTCAATCGCGACACCGAAAGCACCCAAAGCACCCAAAGCGCCGATCCCCAGGCGCCGCTGGGTTTGCAGGGCGGCACCGTGGCCCTGTCCGGCAACCGCATCGACAACACCGCCGGCACCATTGCCGCCGACGGTCACATCGGCATCACCGGCGCGGGCGCGGGCAACACCCTGGACAACACCCGTGGCAGCATCTCTTCGGCGGGCAGCATCACCGTGGCCGCCAACCGCATCGTCAACAGTGCCGGCACGCTGCTGTCCGGCACCCACCAATCCATCGAGGCCGAGGGCATGACCGGCGATGGCAGAGTGCTTTCCAAGGGCAGCCTGACCGTTGCCTTGCAGCAGGACTTCGACAATAGCGGCGAAATCACCGCCAACGGCCGCGCGCTCATCAGCACCGCTGGCCGCCTGACCAACCGCAGCACCTTGCAGGCCGGCGACCTGGAAGTCCGCGGCAGCCATGTGGACAACACCGCCAGCGGCCAGATCAGCGGCGGGCGCACCGTGGTGGCGGCCGGCGGCACCCTGGGCAACCGCGGCCTGATCGACGGCGGCCGGACCCGCATCGAAGCCGGCACCCTCGAAAACGTCGGCACCGGGCGCATCTACGGCGACCATGTCGGCATCCAGGCGGGGAGCGTGCTCAACCGCGAGGAGCACGCCAACGGCCAGATCAAGGCCGCCGCCATCGCCGCGCGCCAGCGCCTCGACATCGGCGCCGGCGTTGTCAACAACCGCGAACAGGCGCTGATCTTCAGCGCCGGTGGTGGCAGCGACGCCATGAACATCGGCGGGGCGCTCGACGCCGACGGGCACGCCACCGGCCGCGCTGGCCTGCTGCTCAACGACAGCGCCACCATCGAATCCCTCGGCGGCCTCACGATCGACGCCAGCCGCCTGCGCAATGGCAACCTGCACTTCGGCACCGAGGTGGTGCAGCTTGGCGGACCGATCACGGGCATGTACCTGCAGCCCAACGGTGACCCGAAAAAATACGACATCAACGAATTCGCCTGGGAGCGTTGGAGCAGAGCGGGCCTCTACCGCAACAAGCAGACCGGCGCCGAAGTGAAGGCCTGGACCCAGTACGACATCACCCGCACCGAGTACGAAACCCAGGTCACCCAAAGCGCGCCGGCGCTGATCCGCTCCGGCGGCAACATGACGCTGCGCGGCGACGAACTGATCAATGATAGAAGCCACATCTTCGCCGGCGGCGCCCTGCAGGGCGACCTGCACAACCTGAAGAACGAACAGGTGTTCGGCGAGCACGTCCAGCGCGAGCAAGGCACCAGCCAGTACACCTACAGCCGCTGGCGCGGCGGCCTCAAGTGGTATCACGAGCGCAAGTGGGACGGCAGGATCGCCTACGCCCCCGCCGACACGATCCAGACCATCCCCCTGAACGTGTCCAAGACCCAGCAATACACCGCCAGCAATGGCAGTGGCTACAGCGTCGGCGGGCGCAATACCGGCGGCGTGGGTGGCACCATCGCCGGCGGCAGCGGCACTTCCGGCGGCGCCAGCTCGCGCGAGATCATTGAAGTGGCTGCCGCGGTGGGAAGCGTCAGCGGCCCAGGCGCCAGCACGAGCGGCAACGTCGGTGCCGCCAGTGGCAACGACCCCGCCGTGATCCGCATCGTGGGCGTCGACACCCAGGTCCCCACCAACAGCCTGTTCCGCGTCCAGCCGGACAGCGGCAGCTACCTGATCGAAACCGACCCGCGCTTTGCAAACTACCGCAACTGGCTCAGCTCCGACTACCTGCTGTCGCAGCTGGGCTACGACCCGGCGCTCATGCAAAAGCGCCTGGGCGATGGCTTCTACGAACAGGGCCTGGTGCGCGACCAGATCGGGCAGCTCACTGGCCGCCGCTTCCTCCAGGGCTACGGCAGCGACGAAGCGCAGTACCGCGCGCTGCTGGAAGCCGGCGGCACCTATGCCAAGGCCTGGAGCCTGCGCCCCGGCGTGGCGCTGAGCCCCGAACAGATGGCCCAGCTCACCAGCGACATGGTCTGGCTGGTCGAGCAGGACGTGACCCTGGCCGATGGTTCCCGCACCCGTGCCCTGGTGCCGCAGGTCTACGTGCGTGTCAAGCCGGGCGATCTCAACCGCAATGGCACGCTGATCGCCGCCAACAGCATCGACCTCGACCTCAAGGGCGACCTGGTCAACTCCGGCACCATCGCCGGGCGCACTGCCGTCAAGCTCACCGGCGAGAACCTGCGCAACCTTGGCGGGCGTATCACCGGCGATGTCGTAGACCTCAAGGCCCGCAACGATCTGGACAATATCGGCGGTACGCTGGATGCGGGCAAGGCGCTGTCCGTGACAGCCGGACGCGACCTCAATGTGGTCACCACCACGCACAGCGACGCCAAGCGGGCGGGCCTGAGCGACTTCAGCCGCACCAACATCGACCGCGCCGCTGGCCTGTACGTCAGTAACCCCGGCGGCACCCTGGTGGCCATGGCGGGGCGCGACGCCAACCTGATGGCCGCGCAAATCATCAATGCCGGCAAGGACGGCAAGACCGCCATCGTGGCCGGGCGCGACCTCAACCTCGGCACCGTGCAGGTCGCCGAGCAGGAAAACAACGTCCGCAACGCCAGCAACTACCTCAAACAGGGCCATGTGCAGGACGTTGGCACCACCGTGCGTACCGAAGGCGACGTTCGCCTGCAGGCCGGCGGCGATCTCAACGCCCGCGCCGCCAACGTCACCAGCGACAAAGGCGCTTTGGTGGCCGTGGCCCAGGGCGACGTCAACATCGTCGCCGGCGAGGCCGGCAGCAACTGGAGCGAAGGCCGCAAGCACAAGAGCAGCGGCCTGCTCGGCTCCACCACCAAAACCAGCCGCAACAGCGTGGAGGAAACCAACGCCGTAGCCAGTACCTTCAGCGGCAACACCGTGGCTGTGCAGGGGCAGAACGTTACGGTCACCGGCAGCAACGTGGTGTCCAATGCGCGCACGGTCGTCGCCGCGAAGAACGACCTCACCATTGAGGCGGCCACCGAGACCCGCAGCGAAAGCCACTTCAAGCGCACTGACAAGAGCGGTGTGTTTAGCGGCGGCGGGGTGGGTATAACCATGGGCAGCCAGATGCAGAGCGTCGACCAACGTATCGTTAGCACCAGCGCTGCGGCCTCCACCGTGGGCGCCACCGGCGGCAACGTCACCCTGGTGGCCGGCAACCACTACCAGCAGACCGGCAGCCACGTGCTGGCGCCTCAGGGCGATATCGGCATCCTCGCCAAATCGGTTGATATCAACGCCGCCATCAACACCATGAGCGCTACGCAAGACAGCAAATTCAGGCAAAGCGGCGTGACCGTGGCGCTCACCAATCCGGTGATCTCGGCGGTGCAGACTGCGCAGCAGATGAGCCGGGCGTCTAACCAAACCAGCGATGGCCGGATGCAGGTGCTGGCCGGGGCAGTCACGGCCTTGTCTACCTATAACGCGGCCTCCGCCGTTTCGCAAAACCCGGGCGCGGCCGGCGGCGTCAATGTCAGCGTCAATCTGGGCAGCAGCAAGAGCCAAAGCCATAGCGAACAAAGCGGCACGACCGCCCAAGGCAGCACCGTGGCGGCGGGAGGCAATCTCAACATCGTCGCAGCGGGCGGCGGCAAAGACAGCAACATGAATATCATCGGCTCCAATATCAGCGCCGGCAACAACGTCAGGCTGATTGCCGACAACAACGTCAATTTACAAGCGGCGCAAAGCACTTATGAGCAATACAGCAGCAATAGTTCCAGTAGCGGCTCCATCGGTATTGGCTTTGGCACCAGTGGCTTGACCGTCAATGCCAGCGCTAGCCAAGGGCGCGGCAACGCCGATGGATCGGACGTCAGCTATACCAATTCCCATATCAATGCCGGCAATCAACTGGTCATCGCCTCCGGCGGCGACACCAATCTGAGGGGGGCGATCGCCAGCGGCCAACAATTCATCGCCGCTGTCGGTGGCAATCTCAATATCGAAAGTCTGCAAGACACGAGCACCTACGTTTCCAAACAGCGAAACGTCGGCATCGGCGTGACCATCCCGATCGGTGCAGGTGCGGGCGGCGTCAGCCTCAGCGCCAGCAAGAGCAAGATCGACAGCAACTACCAAAGCGTGACCGAGCAATCCGGCGTCAAGGCGGGTGATGGCGGTTTTGATGTCTACGTCAAGGGCAATACCGATCTCAAGGGCGGCATCATCGCCAGCACCGGCAAGGCTGTCGATGATGCGAAGAACAGATTCGTCAGCGGCTCTCTAACGCAAAGCGATATCCAGAATCAAGCGCGTTACAGCGCCAATTCCATCAGTGTCACCGGTGGTGTGGGTACCCAAGCGGCCGGCAATCAAGGCACTGGCGTAGGTTTTGGCACAGACAGCGGCAACGCCAGCAGCACCAGCCAGAGCGGCATCAGCGGTATTGCGGGTAATACCGCTGTCAGAGCCGGCGACAAGGAAGCCGGCATAGCTAAGATCTTCGATCAGGATAAAGTGCAAAAGGATATCGATGCACAAACACAGATTACGTTGGCATTCAGCCAGCAAGCACCGAAGGCCATAGGGACATTTGCAGACCAGAAGGCCAAGGAATTACGGGCGCAAGGCAATGAGGAAGAAGCTAAACAATGGGATGAAGGTGGCACGTGGCGTGTCACTCTGCACAGCGCCGCCGGGGCTTTGAGCGGGGGTATTGCGGGCGCCTTGGGGGCAGGCGCCACTGCCGGTGCGGCGCCGCTGCTGACGGACTTGCAAAACAATGTCCGTGACGGCTTGATCAACGCCGGTGTCGACCAGGCCACAGCCAATCTGACATCGCAGGCCATTGCGCTAGGGACGGCGGCAGGCATGGGGGCGTTGGTGAGCGGTGGCAGTATCGCTGGCGCGGGGATGGGATTGGCAGTTGACGCTAATAATAGAATGCCTCATCAATCGGAATATGACTTCGCCAAAAAGAATGCGAAGATCATCGCGGATGCTCTCTCAAAAAAAGAAGGACGAACGGTGACGGTCGAAGAAGCCGAAGGTCGAATTATTGCCGAAATGCAGCGTAATTCGGATAAGCAAACGGCCGACTCCGCCGGAGGTAAGCGCGACTATGAAATACGCAGCTTCATCGGGTGCCAGAACCTGAACTGCAGCGGTTACAAGAACGATCCGCGCTATGCGGATCACGATTACAACAGCGAACTTGTTGCAGCGAATCAGGCGGCGTATGACGCCGGACAGGGCCAGCTTGGAAGCGGACGGACTTATAACGATCTGGTGACCAGCAATATCAAGAAAGATCCTGTGGGAGCTACATTGGCGGGTGCGGGGATGATTGGGTTGGGGGTAGTAACGGCTGGCGGCATTCCATCGTTTTTTGGTATGGCTACAGGCGGAACTATTGGGGCCTCCGTTAATGCTGGAGCTCAATACGTTCTCAATGATGGAAAAATAAGTTTAGTGAATATTGGTATGGCAGGTGCAACTGGTGCATTGACATTTGGTGCAAGCCTATTGCCTAACCTCCTGGTAAATACAGGAGGTGCGCTCGCGGGATCCTCAATCACAGGGCAAAATCCGAATTTTAGTATGGCGGGTGCGGTTGCCGGTACATTGGTGGGCTTTTATGCTGGCGGTAAGCTTGAGGGCGCGTTAAACAACAGCATGAATCCGTGGTATCGCCAGGTATGGCGGGATATAGGGTTTGGTATGTCTCAATATATTCCACCAAGTGCCTTACCATCCGTTGGCGGATCTACGGCTGGGGCAATCAGCTCGGAGGGGGCATCAGAAGCAGTTAATAGAATTTTGAATCGTAAGGCGTCAGCGAAAAAATAATAATGAGATTGCGCATAATGAAAGAATTGGTTAGATTTTTTTACTACTGTATATTTTTTTCTCTGATAATAATCGTGTCAGGGTTTTTCTGTGAATTTATTTTTTGGCCTTTCTTGGCATGGATTGCCGGTGCTGATGGTTATCATTTTCCATCAATTGAAAGATTGTATAAGTGGTTAAAGCTCATCGGTATCGTTACTTGGCCATGTGCAATTGCCATGTGGGTTTACGAAAAGGAATGAATTAGCTGACCAGCGAGCGCAGACGATTAGCAATTTGGTGGTGGCTGGTACGATCGCTGCCCCGGTCGGTGCCGTTCTTGCCATTGGGGGACCAATTGCAACAACCGTTGGCGGGGCATTGGGATATTCGGCGATCGGTTTCTTTGCGGGCAGCGGTATGGTCGCAGCTGATAAGTACGCCCAGAGCGGTACTGTAGGGCCGGTGCAGTCGCTCTTTGCGGGAACCGCAGCGGCGGTTGCAACTCCTATGGCGGAGCCAATTATGAAATTAAAATTATTTACCGCCGTCTTTCAAATTTTTTTCTTGTGTGGATGTGGGGCTGGAGGATTTTGGATGACCGGAAATCCATCTGCTGGAATGAATATCAAGCCTCTCGTTGAATATTGGGAAGAAAATGTTTGGAATGCGGAAAAGAGAAATCGGGACTGGATGGAGTGTGGAGGAATGCGAGATGGAGGATACAGTAGCCCAAAATCGGGTGTTAGTGCTCAAGAGATGCGAGATGCAGCCGGTGAAAAATATATGGAAATACAGCGATGCATGCTTAGAAATGGCTATCGCTACACCGGATCTTGCGAAGGCTCGATACGCCAAGCGTATCCAGCATGCAAGGCTCAATAGTGCTGAGCTTGAGATTGCCGCCGGCAACAACGCTAAGCTGATTGCCGACAACAACGTCAATTTACAGTAACTGTGAAAGCCGTGAAGGATAGAGCTATGAAAAATATTCAAGTCATTGATGGTGCGAAAAACTGCGTATATGCCATTTTTATGGCGACGGAAGAGGAGTTTGCTCTCATATTTCATGACGGTGCCGACATTGTGTTTGTTGAAGAGGTGTATGCGAAAAGTGATGAGCAGTTGCTTGATGCAGCATTCAACAATATTTGGCAGTGCCGCATTAGGAAATGTGATGCTCAGGGTATTCATGGAATAATTTTTTACGAGCTTGCTGAGAAAATGGTCTACTACCCGACTAGAAAAGATGAAGAGGCTATGAATCCTAACGGTTCAAGGCTCAGGTAATGCGGTAAGCCTGGAAGAGCGGGCGTAGGACCGCGTGACAGTATCTCCCGTGCCTTCGGGATTGGTACCAACGACCTTTATGACATCTTTACTGTCGGGGACACATATCCCTACGCGTACCAGGATCTGATCTTGCCTGACGGCGGGCGAATCCACTTCGTGCGGACCGCCGCCGGGACCGGCTATAGTGACGCGGTCTATAGGCATACGGCGACGCCGACCGAGTACTACGGGGCAGTCATATCCTATGTGGGCGGCAAATGGAAACCGAAGCTGCGCGACGGCCGGATCATGTACTTTGCCGATTGCGAGGGGTGCTCCAGTCGTCCCGCCGCGCTGCGGGAATACTACGACCGGCTGGGCAACAAGCTGACCTTGACGCGTGATGTCGTGGCAACCTGACGCAAATCGCCAATTCGGACGGCCGCTACATCAACCTAACCTATGACAACGCGAATCGTGTCACTCGGGCGAACGACAACATCGGGCGCACCGTTGGCTATCAGTATGACAGTGGCGGCCGGCTCACGCAGGTGACCGATCCGGATTGCGGCGTTGAGCAGTACACCTACGATGCCGCGAACAACCTGCTCACCGTCAAGAAGCCCCATGGGCAGTTGATGGTGACCAATCAATATGATGCCAACAGCCGGGTTAGCCAGCAGACGCTGGCCGACGGCAGCGCCGGGCCTGGTCAACTACTTGCAGCGGCAACCCTCGTTGAGGCACACCGCATCACTGCGTATATCGGGAATGAACAGCGGGAAATTGACCGCGGGGAATGAAGCGCACGGGAGAAAACGCCTCGCTACCCATAACGCCTTCCCTCCCCCATAACCGCTTCACACCTTACTGCATCGTCTTCAGGTCGCCGATCCGGATCAGCATTTCGGTGAACATCTGCATATCCAGGTCGAGGTCGGAGACTTCCTTGTACTCCTTGGCATTGTGCGCGGTGTACTTCTTGCCGGGCATGGCCGGGCCGAAGTTGATGGCGTTCGGCATCAGCTTGGCCGTGGTGCTGCCGGCGGTGGGCACAGGTTTGGATTCGAGCCCCGTGGTATCGCCGAAGATATTGAGCAGGGTGGCCAGCCACGCGCCCTTGGGGTCGCGCGCCATCCAGTCGCCTTGCTCGTGGCTGATCGTCACCTTCTCGTGGTTGGCGTCGGCCCAGGCGTTGATCTTGTCGGCCACGGCCCTGGACAGCGCCTGCGGCGTGTTGCCGCGCGGCATGCGCACGTTGGCGGTGACTTCCAACTGGCCGTCCTTCTCCCGGACCAGGTTGGGCGACATCGTGAGCGGCCCCATGAAATCGTCCTTGTAGGCCACGCCCATTTTCTCGCCCAGGTAGCCGGTGCCGTACAGGTCGTTGAGGTACTTTGCCGCCCTGGCGTAGTGGTTGTCGGCCAGCGCGACCCCGGATTCCTGCAGGAACAGCGTCAGGCGGGGCAGGGGGTTCACGCCTTCCTCGGGGCGCGAGCCATGGGCGGAGGTACCGGTGACCTTGACCTCCACGCTGTCGGCGCCCTGGCTGATATCGATGGTGAACTTGCCCTGCGCCGCGTACTTTTCGATAAAGCCGGCGCGCGCCGCTTCAAGCCGCGCACGGGCCGCGCCGAGATCGCCGCCCTTGAGCTGCGCGCTGGCGGTTTGCGGCACGGCGTTGGCGGCCGCCGCGCCGCTCATGGCGACGATGGCGGTGGTCTTGCCATCGGTGGCCTGGACGGGGAAGAACACCTTCAGGCTGCCCGATCCCTTCTCGGCCACAACGGCGGGGTATTTGCTGTCGAGCACGATGTTGTACTCGGGCAGCGAGGTGTGCTCGCGGTAGTATTTCATGCCGTCGCCGCCGGTTTCCTCGGTGGTCTCGATCATCAGGCGGATGGTGCGGTCGAGCTTCAGGCCGCTCTCCTTCACGGTCTTCATCGCGTACAGCACCGTGGCGATCGAGCCTTTGTCATCGATGGTGCCGCGGCCATAGAGATAGTCGCCAACGCGCGTGACCTTGAACGGGTCGAGCCTGGTGCCGTCGTCCAGCACCCATTCGTCAGCCACCACGGGCACCACGTCGGCGTGGGTCAGCAAGCCGAATTCTTCCTTGCCCCGGCCCGGCAGCGTGACCTCGAACACGCGATTGTCCACGTTGCGGAAGGTCAGGCCGAAGTCCCTGGCCATGCCTTCCACCAGCTTGCCGAACGAGACGATGGCGGGGTTCTCGTGCTGGGGAACCTTGTCGTCGCGCACGGTGCGCAAGGCCACCATGCGCTCGATGGCGGAGATCACGGCCCGCTGGTTGTGGAGCCTGTTGTACACGCCGAGCAGGCGGCCGATATTGGTCAGGTCGTCGCCGCTCAGCACGGCCTGCTTGCGATACGCGGCGACACTGCCCGCCAGCTTGGGATTGGCCCTGACCGCTTCATCCAGGAAAGCGTTGAAATTCGCCGGCGGCTTTGCCTGCGCGGCCGCGACGAGGGTGTCTAGATCAGGCTTCTTGAGCGTTTCGGCGATGGCTGGCTGGCCCAGGGCCAGCGAGAGGAGGGCGAGCGAGGCGAGCAGCGTCGGGCGTTTCATGGGCAGGAATCCCAAAAACCGGAGATGTTCGCATGAGTCGGCCACTTTCGCACGCTTGATGACTTTTTGTTGGTACATTCAGTAACGCCAACGTCATATTCACGCTCTACTATCGGCGCACCGCGAACCCGTGCGCACCGAAATCCCCCGGTTCAACGGCTTTGCACAGACGAGAGGATCCCCACGCATGTCGTACCTTACCGATAGGGCCCGCGCGCCGCGCCGTGATGCCGAAGGCGTAGTCACTGTTCCGGGCCAGATGCTTGAAGACATCGTTGCCGCCAATCCGGCGCGCCGCACTGTGTTGCGCGGTGGCCTGAGCATGTCGCTGCTGTCCGTATTCGGCACGGGCGGCCTGCTTGCCGCCTGCGGCGGCGATGACGCGGCAGCAACGCCGTCCCCCGCTCCGGCACCCGCGCCGGCACCGGCACCGACGCCAGCGCAGCCGCTCGACTACAAGATCGGCTTTACCCCGGTGGCGGACAAGGTGACAGCGGACACCGTGACGTTGCCGGCCAACTACGCCTACGACGTCCTGTTCTCGGCCGGCGACCCGGTCGTCGCCGGTGCGCCGGGGTACAGCGGATCCTTCCAGACGTCGGCCGAGACCGAGTTGCAAGCCGGTGGCAACCACGACGGCATGCACTTCTTCCCGTTGCCGGGCGTCGACCCGCAGCAAGGCGGCTTGCTGGCGATCAACCACGAGACGCTCGACGCGGCCATCCTGTTCCCCGGCGGCACCTACAATGCCGCGACCGCAACGGCCGAACAGAAGAAGATCGCCCTGTCCTCGGTCGGCGTGTCGGTCATCGAAATCGCACTGTCCGGCGGCAAGTGGCAGGTCAGGAAGGGCTCAGCCTACAACAAGCGCTATACGGGCAACACGGTGTACAAGGTCAGCGGCCCCGCCGCAGGCGCCGTGGGCGGCACCGTGGTCGGCACGCTCAACAATTGCTCGAGCGGCCATACGCCCTGGGGTACTTACCTGACGTGCGAGGAGACCACCGACAACTACCTGGACCCGACCCAGCCGGAAATCGGCTACGGCTGGGTGGTGGAGATCGATCCGCTGAACCAGCTCGCCGCGCCGACCAAGCGCACCGCGATGGGCCGCTTCGACCACGAGAACACCGCGTTCATGACCGGCGCCGGCAATCGCGTCGCGTTCTACATGGGCGACGACAGCACGCCGGGCTGCATCTACAAGTTCGTCCCCACGAAACCCTTCGATCCGAACGACCGCAAGGCCAATTTCAACCTGCTCGACGAGGGCACGCTGTATGTCGCCAGGTTCAATGCCGACGGCGGCGGCCAATGGATCGAACTGACCCAGGGCAAGAACAACCTGCTGGCCGGCGCAACCGATCCGGGCAATACCACGCAAGGCCCGCAGACGCCGGTGGTGGTCAATTTCACCACGCAGGCCGATGTGCTGGTCAACACCAAGGCTGCCGCGCGCGTGGCCGGCGGCACGCTGATGGACCGGCCGGAGTGGATCACGGTAGGGCCGGATAAAACCCTGTTCTGCACGCTGACCAACAACGGCGGCCGCAAGGTGCCCGATGCGGCCAACCCCCGCATGAACAACTCGCATGGGCACATCATCCGATGGAAGGAAGCCGGCGATTCCCCGCTGGCCACGAGCTTCACCTGGGAGATCTTCCTGCTGGCGGGAGATCCCTCCATCGCCGCGTATAACCTGAAGGGCACGATCAACGGCAACACCTTCTCCAGCCCGGACGGCATCCGCGTGGATCCCAAGGGCCGCCTGTGGGTGCAGACCGACGCCGGCACCGGCGCGAGCACCACCAACATCTTCGGTGCCAACTCCATGCACTACGTCGACCAGGACACCCGCGAGTGCAAACGTTTCCTGGTTGGCCCGCACGGATGCGAGATCACCGGCATTGCGTACACGCCTGACCTGACCACGTTCTTTATCAACATCCAGCATCCCACCGACAAATGGCCGGACGCCGGCAAGCCTGCCAGGTCTTCGACCATCGTGGTCCGCCACAAGGACGGCAAGCCGATCGGCGCGTAGGGACGGCTGCGCAGATCCGTGCCGGCCTTGCCGGCACGCCGGGCCGCAGCCTGCAGGTTGCGGCTCTTTCGCTTCACGGTGCGACCTCGTTTTGCGATCTCACTTCCGTTCAATCACCACCTCCAGATACTCGCTGGGCAGCACCAGCGTCCCATCCCCCGAGCGGTTCCGGCTGCCGATCAACGCCAGCAGATCCTGCTCAAAGGCAGCCTGCTTTTCAGCGTCGAGCGCAGCGAACGCCTTGTTCATCGGTCCGTAGTAGGTACGGAAGATCTCAAGAAAATGCGCCGGCGAGTGGTAGCGGAAGGTGAACTGGCGGGTAGCCGTGTGGATCGCGCGCGCAGTCTCGCCGAAGAGGGTGTCGAGCGCCGCAGTCGTGCCCCACAACGCGGGCGATCTGACGCCCGGCGCGGGCGGAATGTACTTGCCGATCGTCTTGAACACCTGCCCGATAAAGCTCTCGGGCGTCCAGTTGGCCAGTCCGATCCTGCCGCGGGGTTTGCAGACGCGGGCAAGCTCGCTCGCGGCCTGTTCCTGGTTGGGGGTGAACATCACGCCAAAGGTGGACATCACCACGTCGAACGACGCGTCGGGAAACGGCAGGTTTTCGGCGTCCGCTTCCTGGAACTTGATCGTATGGCCTTCGGCCTGCGCGCGCACGCGGCCGGCTTCCAGCAGCGCGGGCACATAGTCGGTGGAGGTGACTTCGCACCAGCGGCGCGCGGCCGCCAGCGTGGCATTGCCGTTGCCGGCGGCGACGTCAAGCACGCGTGCGCCGGAGCGCAGGTCGAGCGCCTCGCACAGGTTCTCGCCGACGATCTGCAGCGTGGTGCCCACGACCGCGTAGTTGCCGGCGGACCAGGCCGCTTGCTGGCGGATCTTGACCGCGGAGAGATCGATGACGGGGGCGGGATTGGAAAGGACTGCGGACATGGCAGTTCTCCTTATGGTTTTGCGATTGGGATTCAGGGAGCCGGGGCTTGCCGTGCCGGGCGCGTTACTCCGTCATGCCGGCGCCGGAGCCGCCCATTTCAGGTGTTGTCGCGGATGGGCGTAGGTGTAGTATCTCCACGTTGCCTGTCTAGATGAATGCCCTGGCGTCCAGCGTTCTTGCGCGGGACGCCGGAATTGACGGACCCGATTGACGGACCCAATTGACGGACCCTGTTCATGGATGCCGTTTCCGACGTACTTCGCGTTGTCCGCCTGAGCGGCGCGGTCTATCTCAACGGCGAATTCACCGCGCCGTGGTGCGTGCTTGGCGAAGCGGATGCGGCGCTGTGCGAAGCCTTCCTGCCGCGCACCGAGCGTGTCGTGTCGTTCCACCTGGTCACTGAAGGGAGTTGCTGGGCACGGCTCGCGGACGATCCCATGTCGGCCATTCATCTCACTGCCGGCGAACTGCTGGTGGTGCCGCAAGGCGAGTCGCACATCATGGCCAGCGTCCTCGACATGTCCCCGGTGCAGGTGGGGCCTTTGCTGGCCGCGCAACTGGAGACGGCGCCACGCCAGGTGATCAGGCTGTCATACGGCGGCGGCGGCACCGGCACGCGTCTCGTGTGCGGATTCCTGGCTTGCAACGACCTCTTGAGCAATCCGCTGATTTCCGCGCTGCCGCGCATCTTCAAGGTCGATATGCGCAACGATCCACGCTCCGCCTGGCTGGACGCTTCGCTGCAGTTCGCGGCGGCCGAGGCGGCGGACTGGCGGGCCGGCAGCGAGCTCATCCTTGCCAGGTTGTCGGAACTGCTCTTTGTCGAAGCGGTGCGCCGCTGTATCGACGGATTGCCGGCGGACAAGAAGGGATGGCTTGCCGGCGTGCGCGACCGCTTCGTCGGACGGGCGTTATCGATGATGCACGCGCAACCCGCCCATGACTGGACCGTGGATGAGCTCGCGCGCAGCGCGGGGCTGTCACGCTCGGCGCTGGCGCAGCGTTTCACCGACCTGCTGGGACAACCGCCGATGCAGTATCTGGCGCACTGGCGCCTGCAGATCGCGGCGCAGGAACTCCTCACCGGGGGCAAATCGGTTGCCGCGGTGGCGGAGCACGTCGGCTATGAGTCGGAAGCGGCTTTCAACCGGGCGTTCAAGCGCGAATTCGGCCAGCCGCCGGCAGGCTGGCGACGGTGCCGCGGAAAGGGCGCGGCGCCAGTCCCCGCTGCCGAGCGCTCGGGACTGGCATAGCCGCAACGGCCCGGCGGTAGCCTCAGCCGCCCATTTCCTTCGGGAAATACGCTTCCTGGAACTGCTCCAGCACGCTGGTCATCTCCTGTACCGCCGCCTCCGCATCGCCCCGTTCGAAATGCGCCATGAAGCGGCGGCGCGAAGGGAAGATGTAGCTGGTGTCGTGCGGTCCGATCCGGATCACGAATTCCACCAGGACCTCGATCAAGCCGTTGATGAAGGCAATCATGATCGGGTTGTCGGTCATGCGCGCCAGGATGCGATGGAACTCGTGGTTAAGCGCGACCTTTGTCTCGAACTCCCCCGACTCGGCCGCCGCGACCGCGGCGTCGATATTCGCATTCAGGGCCGCGATGTCACTGGCCGTGGCGCGCTGGCAGGCTTCCCGGATCACAATGGATTCCACCCAGATACGCGCCTGCGTGAGGTGCCGCGGCGCGATGCCGCCCAGGCGGTAGAGGTCGAGCAGGCCGCTCACGATGGCGACCGACGCGCCATTGTTGCCTGTGATGAAGATGCCGCCGTGAGCCCCCTTCTTGAGTTGCACCAGGCCGGCCTGTTCCAGCGAGCGCACCGCTTCGCGCAAGGTGTTGCGCGAAACGCCCAGCTCCGCCGCCAGGGCGCGCTCCGCAGGCAGTTTCGCCCCGGGCAGCAGGCGGCCGGAAGTGATCTCCTGGCGAATCTGGCGCGCAATGTCGTCGGCCGCGCGCAGTACCTGGACAGGCTTGAACTGCGGGCCCGGTGCTTCGGCCAGGGTCGCGGGGCTTTGCGCGTCAATCTCGTTGGTCATATTCGATGGCGTCGGGAGGAAGTCCGCATTGTAGAAGGCCGGCGGCGCGAAACCCTTGCCGATCCCGTTCCGGGTTTTCCAGTATGTTCAATGCTATGGCGATTTGTAGAATGGTTCAACCAATAAATCAGAAAGAACCAGCGTCAAGCTGACGCGTGAGACGAAGGAGGAGACATGCGTATTGTGCGTATTGTGCGTATTGCCAGAGCACTGGCCACCCTGTGCGCCGCCGTGCTGCCGTGGTCCGGTACGGCCCACGCCGATGCCAAGGCGGCGGGTTATCCCGAGCGGCCGATCAAACTTGTCGTGGTCTATCAATCGGGCGGTGCCAACGACATCGTGGCGCGGATCCTGGCCGAGCGCATGAGCGGGACCCTGGGCCAGCCGGTCATGGTGGTCAACAAACCGGGCGCAAATGGCGCCATCGGCGCGCAATCCGTGGCGAGCAGCCCGGCCGACGGCTACACGGTGCTGATGGGCGGGATGCCCCTGGTGGTGGCCCGGGCCATGTACAAGAACCCGGCCGTGGATTTCGAGCGGGACCTGGCGCCGGTCGGCAAGGCGGTGAACCTGAACCTGGTGCTGGTGGCGCGCAAGGGGTTTGCCGCGGACAAGTTCGAGCAGGTGGTGGCGATGGAGAGCAAGAAGCCTGGCAGCACATCCATGGCGGTGACGGCTTCCACTTATGAGTTCTACTACGCACGGATCAACAAGCTGGCGCGGATCGACACCTTGAAGGTGCCTTACGCCGGCGTGCCGGCCGCGATGAACGACCTGAACGGCAACCGCGTCGACATGCTGATGGACACCCTGGCGGCGCAAAAGCCCTTCCTGGACAGTGGTACCACCAAACCGCTGGCGGTATTCGGGCGCAAGCGGCTTGCCGCGCTGCCCGAGGTGCCCACGCTCACCGAACTGGGTTTGAAGGGCTTCGAGGACCAGCCCTATGTCGGCATGCTGGTACCCAGGGGTACGCCGAATGCGGTCATCGCCAGATTGAACGGCGCGCTGAGGCAGGCCGTGGAGAACCCGGAGATAAAGGCCAAGCTCGAAGCCATGGGGTTCAGTGTGGAGACCGGCACGCCCGAGGCATTCTTCCAGGAGATGAAGTCCGACTCCGGGAAGATGGTGGCTATCGGCGCGCAGGCCGGGATAGAAAAGCAATGACGAGGGGTGACGGGATGCAGGGTATGCAGCAGGGCAGGGAGCCGCTCTACGCGGGATCGACGGTGGCGGAGCTCTACCGCTCGGCGTTCAAATCCTTCGCGCAGCGCGAAGCGATCGTGGGGGACGGGGTACGCCTGAGCTATCAGGCGCTGGAAGCGCAGTGCCATCGCATGGTCCGGTACTTCGAGTCGATCGGGCTGCGCCGCCAGGATGGCATCAGCCTGCTGTCGGGCAACCGGGCGGACGCCGTGGTGGCGATCATCGCGGCGCAATTGATGGGCTTGCGCTACACCGCGCTGCATCCGCTCGCCGCGCAGGACGACCACGTGTTTGCCTTGCGCGACGCGGGCATCAAGGCCCTGATCGTGGATGTGCCGCGCTTCGCCGAGCGCGGCGCCGCGCTGGCGGCGCTGGGCGTGGTCGAGCATGTGCTGACGCTGGGGCCGGCTTCGTTCGGCGCCGATGTCAACGCTGCGCTGCCTGCGTTCGATGGCGCCGACATCCCCTTGCGCGTCCAGCCCGAGGATATTTCCAAGATCTCCTATACGGGCGGCACCACGGGCAAGTCCAAGGGCGTGATCCACCGGCAGCGCACTACCGTGACCATGACACTGCAGCAGCTGGCTTGCTGGGAGTGGCCGGCGCAAACGCGCTTCCTGGCGGCGACGCCGATCTCTCATGCTTCGGGCGCCATCATGCTGCCGGTTTTGCTGCGCGGGGGTACCTTGTTCTTCATGAGCAAGTTCAGCCCGGAGGATTTCCTGCAAACCGTGGTGGCGGAGCGCATCAGTTCGACCTTCCTGGTGCCCACCCAGATCTACGGTCTGCTCGATTGCGAGACGCTGGACCAATACGATCTCTCGTCGCTGCAGATGGTGCTCTACGGCGCGGCGCCCATCGCCGAGGCACGGCTCGCGCAGGCAGTGCAGCGCCTGGGTCCGGTGTTCTGCCAGATCTACGGGCAAGCCGAGGCGCCGATGACGATCAGCTATCTGCGGCGGCATGAGCACGACCCGCGGCGGCCCCAACTGTTGCGCTCCTGCGGAAGGCCGCTGCCCGGCAACCAGGTCAAGCTGCTCGATGCCAACCTTCGGGAAGTTGGCCCTGGCGAGGTTGGCGAGCTATGCGTGCGCGGGCCGCTGATCATGCATGAATACCTGAACCGGCCGGAGGAAACCGAAAAAGCCTTTGCCGGCGACTGGCTGCATACCGGCGACATGGCCAGGCAGGATGCCGACGGCTACCTGTACATCGTCGATCGCGCCAAGGACATGATTATCTCGGGCGGTTTCAACGTCTATTCCAGCGAGGTCGAGAACTGCCTGGCGCAGCACCCCGCGGTATCGCTGTCGGCAGTGATCGGCCTGCCCCATCCCAAGTGGGGCGAAGCCGTCACGGCGGTAGTGGTGCTGAAACCGGGATGCAGCGCCAACGCGCAGGAGCTGATTGCCTTTGTGGCGAAACGCAAGGGAGTGGTCAATGCGCCGAAGACCGTTGTGTTCGAAGCCAATCTGCCGCTGACCGCCGTCAGCAAGCTCGACAAGAAGGCCATCCGGGCGATGTACGCGCACGGCAATGCCAACACCACGGATGGCACGGACAGCACGGACAGCACGGACAACATGGTCAGTTCGCCGCAGCACATCGTTTGAACGCCCGTTTGCGCAGCCGGCCGGTGCTGCTGCGCGAACAGCCGGACCTCGGTAGAATCGCTCACGACGTCGCATGCGAGAAGCGCGGCCCTTATTTGCCCCATGCAGGTGCAACAACGCACGGCGCGCCCCGCATGTCCGCACGGAACCAAGGAATCAGACCCAATGAGCGATGCGAGTTTAACCCCCTCGGCCGAGAGCAAGCCTGTGCTCGAATACCCATGCGGAGACGCGCCGGCGCCGGGCAGCGTGCGGGAGATCGTACCGGGCGTGCTGTGGATCCGCATGCCGATGCCATTCGCGCTGAGCCATATCAACCTCTGGGCGGTGCGCGACGGCGCGGGCTGGGCGGGGGTGGACGCGGGATTGCAGACCAGCGAGACCGCCGCAGCCTGGCGCGATCTCTTCGCGCAGGACGGGGCGCTGGCGGACGGGCTGACCCGGCTGTTCGTCACGCACATGCATCCGGACCATATCGGCATGGCGGGCTGGCTGACCCGCAAGTTCGGTTGCCGCCTGTGGATGACCCGGCTGGAATACCTGAACTGCCGCGTTCTCGCCGCGGACACGGGGCGCGAGGCGCCGGAGGACGGCGTGCGCTTCTATCGCCGCGCGGGCTGGGACGACAACGCCATCGAGGCATACCGCGTGCGCTTCGGCGGCTTCGGCAAGTACGTCCATGCCTTGCCCGACAGCTACCGGCGCTTGCGCGACGGCGAGAGCCTGACGATTGGCGATCACCAGTGGCGGGTTGTCGTCGGCAACGGCCACTCGCCCGAACACGCCTGCCTCTATAGCGAGACGCTGAAGATCCTGATCAGCGGCGACCAGATCCTGCCGCGCATCTCCTCCAACGTGTCGGTATTCCCCACCGAGCCCGACGCGGACCCGATGGGCGACTGGCTTGCCTCGCTCGCCAGGCTGCGCCGGGAAGTCCCGGACGATGTACTGGTGCTGCCTGCGCACAACGAGCCCTTCCGCGGCCTGCATGCGCGCATCGATTACCTGGAGCGCAGCCAGCACCAGGCACTCGACCGGCTGCGCCAGGCGCTGTCCGACCCAAAGCGCGCGGTGGATGTCTTCGCCGAGCTGTTCTCCCGCCCCATTGGCGGGGAGCCCGGATTGCTGGGCATGGCGACTGGCGAGAGCATTGCCCACCTGAACTACCTCGTGCATCGGGAAGAGGCCGTGATGGAAGTGGGCCCGGACGGCATCGCGCGGTATCGCAAGGCCTGAGTCTGGCGGCGGTCAGATCCAGGCGTCGTTGACCGCCGTCCGCTCACCGCCCTCGCCGCCGGTATTCACCACGCCCCGGGGTTCGATCAGCAGCAGTTTCACCTCCGTTTCGGCAAAGGGCTTGTGCTCGACGCCCCTGGGCACCACGAACATCTCGCCTGCCGATAGCCGGACCTGTCCATCGCGGAAATCGATGCGCAGTTGCCCTTCCAGCACGATGAACGTCTCATCGGTATCGGCATGGCTGTGCCAGATGAAATCGCCCTCGATCCTGACCAGCTTGAACTGGTAGTCGTTCATCTCGGCGATCACCTTCGGCGTCCACTGCTCGTGGATCAGGCCGAGTTTCTGCGCGAAATTCAGGCTTTGGTACTTACCGGTGGCGGTTGCCCGATCGTTGTCCATGGCGTTGCTCTCCTTGCCTTGTCATGAGGGCTTACCTTAGCAAGGCATGCGGGGGAAATCTTGTACGATCGTGCAAGCCTCAGCGAGCCGCGGGCGCGGCCACGCCCTGCATGTTCATCCAGCGCGCAGGCGACAGGCCGTAGGCCTTGCCGAAGTGGCGCGTCATATGGCTCTGGTCCGTGAAACCCGCGGCCAGGGCGGCATCGGCCAGCGACTGGCCCCGCACCAGCAGCGAGCGGACCTGGTCGAGCCGGCGCATGGTCAGGTAGCGGTACGGGCTGGTGCCATATAACAAGCGGAAATCGCGCGACAGGCTCCAGCGGTCTCGTCCGCTGTGCGCTTCCAGTTCGCCCAGCGTGACCGTGCGGTGCAGCGCGCCGTGTATATACTCGCGCGCCCGCTCGGCGGCCTGGTAGTCGTAGCCCTGGCGGCGGGCAGGCGCACCGGATACCGCTTCCAGCGCATGCGCAAGATCGAACAAGGCGTCGTCTTCCTCCAGCGGATTGATTGGGCTGTCCATGCCCTGGAGCAGGATACCGGTTGCCGCGTGCAGCCGCGGGTCCCTGGACATGCCATCCTTGATGAACGGGAGCGGCTTGCCGCCCAGCACCTGCTGGATCAGCGCCGGTTCGATATACATGATCCGGTACTTGAAGCCAGCGTCCGAGCCGGCCTCGCCGTCATGGGGCTCATCGGGATGCAGCACGACGGTCCCGCCGGGCAGGCTGTTGCGCTGCCCGCCCCGATACTGGAAGCGCTGCACGCCGCAGAGCGTGCGCCCGATGGCGTAGGTATCGTGGCGATGCATATCGTAGCCGTGCCCAGAGAAGAACGCTTCGATGCGCTCCAGCCGGCCTTGCTGCGGCGCGCGAAGTACCCAGTCCCTGGGTGTGTCTTTCAGGCGCATATCGGTTCATCCCTCGCGGTTGCCCTGGCGCTGGCATCCCGGTGGGATCACCGGACCGGCACCTTGGGCAGATGCCAATCTTGCCACACCGCCAGCAGCCGCTGCAGGCCGGTGATGCGCGTTTGCCGCTCAGGTACCCAGGTTCAAGCCGAAGTTCACCTTGAACAGGATCAGAATCCCGAACACGGCGAACAGCGCCGCGGCGACGAAGCGCATCTTGCTCAGCGGGATAATGCGGGTCAGGCGATCGCCCAGCAGGACCGCGGGCACATTGGCCGCCATCATGCCCAGCGTGGTGCCGACCACGACCATGCTCAGGTTCGCGTACTGCGCACCCAGCGCAATGGTGGCGAACTGGGTCTTGTCGCCCATTTCGGCGAGGAAGAAGGCCACCACGGTGGTGGCGAAGGCGCCGGCCTGCTTGCCGTTTTTCCCTTCGTCGTCGAGCTTGTCGGGGATCAGGGCCCAGGCGGCGAATCCGAGGAAGGCGATGCCCAGCACCCAGCGCGTCACATCCGGGCTGACGTGCGAGGCAGCCCAGTCGCCCAGCGCGGCGGCAAAGAGGTGGTTGAAGATGGTTGCGACGAAAATGCCCGCAATGATGCTCCACTGCTTGCCGGGAAACCGGGAGGCCAGGACAAAGGACAGGAGCTGAGTCTTGTCGCCCATTTCCGCCAGGGCGACCATGCTGAATGAAGCAATGAGTGCTTCCATGAGATATCCAAAGGGGCCGGCAACACACGAACCAATGACTTCACCGTCCAGTGCCAGCCCCAGCTGGTGGACAGAAAAGTCAAAGGTCTCGCAGAGCCAATCAGGCTGCCGGCGCCATGGTTTTTTGTACCAAGTATGTTGACGTCGGCTCCTCCAGGGGGACTGGAGGCTAGCTACTCCCCTAAGACGGCGCAGATGATATCACAAGCCTGCGCTCGCGGGGATCCGGTGCGCCGGGCGATCAAAGGTTTGTCACCGCTGGCATCGGCGCCTTGTGCCCTCCTTGTGCCCTTTGACGCACAGCCTTGCCGCGAACAATACTATAGGGCTCTGGGGTCACCCAGATTCCATCCATGCCAGACCATACCGGCCCTACCGATTCGCGATGACCCAGCCCGATATCCACGACCACGCCTCCCTGATCAGTGCCTTCCGGCGCGGCCACCGCCCCGCCTACCTGTTTTTCTGGGGCCACAGCGCCAGGCCGGGGGCCGCGGTGGGCAAGGAGTGCCTGTCGCAGTGGTGGCCCGCTCGGTTCAGCGTGGATGGCCAGGTGTTCGCCAGCGCGGAGCATTTCATGATGGCCGGCAAGGCGCGCCTGTTCGGCGACGAGCCTGCCCTGGCGCGGATACTGGCGGCGCCCCCCCC
>NZ_JFJV02000162.1:43809-47904 GCF_000611145.1 Cupriavidus sp. SK-3
GAGGTGCGCGGCTTTGACGAAAGGCGCTGGAATGCCGCGTGCCAGGCGCTGGTGACGCAAGGCAATATCGAGAAATTCCGCCAGAATCCGGACCTCGCCGGCTACCTGCTCGGCACCGGGCGGCGCGTGCTGGTGGAGGCCAGCCCGGTGGATCGCATCTGGGGCATCGGGCTGGCTGCCGACGATCCGCGCGCGGCCAATCCCGATCAGTGGCGCGGGCCCAACCTGCTCGGATTCGCGCTGATGGCTGCGCGCGAGGCGCTGGGAGACGGCGCGGCGCGTTAGAGCGGGACGAAGGGGCGGAGTCATCCGCCCCTTTGCTCCAGTCCGGGTCAGTCCTCGGCGACGAAGCCGGTAGCCTCCACGATCGGCTTCCAGGCAGCGCGCTCCAGCTGGATGCGGCGCCGCGCTTCTTGTCCCGGCCCGGCGGCCACCTCCAGCCCCAGGGCCTCCAGCTTGGCCGCGGTCGCGGCATTGGCCGAGGCGGCAATGAACATCTTTTCCACCCTGGCGACCACATCCGCTTGCGTGCCGGCCGGCAGGAAGGCGCCGTACCAGCTGGTCGCGTATTCGAACTGGCTGAAGCCCTGTTCCTTCAGCGTGGGCACTTCCGGCAAGGCCTTGGCGCGCCGCGTGCCACTCACCCCCAGGAATTGCAGCTTGCCGCCCTTGTACAACGGCATCATGCTGGCGACGGCATCCCAGCCGATCGACACCGTACCGCTGATCACGTCCACCAGCATCGGCGACGCGCCACGGTAGGCGGCGGGCGTAACGGCAATGCCGAGCTTCTTGCCCAGTGCCACCGTGCCGAGGTGGCCGGCGCTGCCGATGGTCGCCAGGCCCAGGCTGGCGCTGCCGGGATTGCGCCTGGCCCACTCGACGTATTCCTTCATGTTCTTGTACGGCTGCTGGACACCGGCGGCAATCACGGTGGGCACGTCGGTCAGCACGGCGGCCGGTACCAGGTCCTTGTCCGCGTCATATCCCAGCTTCTTGTAGGTCAGCGGGAAGATGGTGAACAGCGGCGAGGGGCCGATGAAGATGGTCTTGCCATCGGGCCTGGAGCGCTTGACGTAGTCGAGCGCCAGGCGCGCCGACGCGCCGGGTTTGTTCTCGACGATGACGGTGCCGTGCCCATCCTGGCGCAGTTGTTCGGCGTAGATCCGGGCCAGGCTGTCGGCCGCGCCGCCGGGCGCGTAGCCGACGATGATATGCATCGGGGCCGCCGCATCCTCTGCCGCGAAGGCCGGCCGGGGCAGGGCGAGGACAGCAACGGCACATGCCGGAAGCGCCAGGGCGTTGATCACAAAATTGCGGCGGAAAGCGTGGGTCATGGCGGGTCCGGTTTGAATCGATGAATAAGCGAGGCGCGGCGTTTTATAGCTGCGGCCACTGGCCCAGCAGCCCGTGCGCGGCTTCGAACAGCGCGGACACGCGCAGCAGCTCGGCGTCGCCGCGGAACTGTCCCACCAGCTGGAAGCCGATCGGCAGCCCGTCGCTGCCGAAGCCGCAGGGCAGGCTGATGGCTGGATGGCCGGTCATGTTGAACGGCATCGTCCACGGGAACCAGTGCGCGCGCACGTTTTCGAATGCCTGGCCGTCGATGTCGATGGTGCCGAACAGGTCTTGTCCGATGGGTAGCGCCGTACGTGTGAGCGTGGGCATGGCGAGCAGGTCGCCGCGCTGCAGCAGCGTCTGCACGCGCAGGAACAGCTTCGAGCGATCGAACATCGCCTGCTGGTACTCCACGCCGCTGACCTGCGCGGCGGAGGCCACCTGCTTCAGGAACGTGGCGCTGAGCTGGTCGCCGTGCTCCGCCGCGATGGCGGCAAAGCGCGCGCGCCAGACCGTATGGTTGATCGCGCGCCAGATGGGTTCCACGTCAAAGCCATCGCCGGAGAAGGCTTCCAGTTCCGCGCCTAGCCCGGCCAGCTTCGACAGGCTCGCCTCGAATGCCCGCGCAACCTCCGCCGATACCGGACGCCCCGGCGGCGCCAGGCAGTAGAGAATCCGGCGGCCGCGCAGATCCCCTTGCGGGCGGGCGGCGCCGGCATAGTCCGGCTTCGGCACGCCGATCGACCACGGATCGCAGGCATCTTCGCCGGCCATGACCTGCATCATCAGCCCGGTGTCCGCGACCGTGCGCGTGGTGGGCGTGACATAGGTCTGGTTGCCGAAGAGGTCCTGCGCCTGGCTGTGCGGGATCACGCCATTGCTCTGCTTGATGCCGACCACGCCGTTGCACGCCGCCGGAATGCGCGTGGAGCCGCCGCCGTCGGTGGCGACCGCGAGCGGTGCGATGCCGCTGGCCACGGCAACCGCCGCGCCGCCGCTGGATCCGCCGCTGGTGCGCTCGCGGCTCCAGGCATTGCGCGTGCGGCCGAACAGGGGCGAATCGGTCAGGCATTTGGAGCCGAACTCGGGCGTGGTGGTCTTGCCGATCAGGATGGCGCCCTGCTCGCGCAGGCGCGCGATGGCCACCGCATCCTGGTCAGGTATGTTGTCCCGGTAAGGGGCCACGCCAAACGTGGTACGCACACCCCTGGTGTTGACGAGGTCCTTCGCGGTGAACGGGATGCCGTGCAGCAGCCCCAGCGGCTTGCCCGCCATGACCGCCTGCTCGGCCTCGCGGGCCGCGGTCATGGCTTCATCGGCGCATAGCGTGATGAAGCAGTTCAGCTCGGGCTGCAGCCGGGCGGCACGGTCGAGCACGGCCTGCGTGAGTTCGACCGGCGATATTTCCTTGCGGGCGATGCGGGCCTGGAGTTCGGTGGCGGAAAGAAAGCAAAGCGCATCGCTCATTGGCGGGCGTCTCCAGAAACGTCTCGGGTGGCCTGGACGCCACGCCATGCTCTGCATGGCTTTGGTTTTTGGATCCAGAATCCAGTGTTTGAGGCTATAGTAGACCCGTGGGCAGCCCTTGTAAACTGCGCCAACCTGTCTGGATCACCCGGCGCGGCGATGTGCCGAAATACGCGGAAACGCGCGGAAATACGCGAAAACGCGCTGCGCCAAGAGGGGGCAAATGTCGGAAATGTCGGAAACATTCAAGTGGCAAGGCCGGGTGCGGCTGGTCGAGGAAGTCGCGCAGGTGCTGCGCCAGCGCATTTACCGTGGCGTCTACCCGCCGGGCAAGCCGCTGCGGCAGGGCGAGATTTCGGAGGACCTGAAGATCAGCCGCACACCGCTGCGGGAAGCCCTGCGCATTCTCGAACGGGAAGGCCTGGTCAGCGCCGAGACCGCGCGCGGCGTCACCGTGGTCAGCGCGGATTTCCGTCAGTTGATGGATGCCTATGAACTGCGCGAGGTAATCGACGGCCTCGCCGCTCGCCTGGCGGCGTCACGCGCGAGCGAACTGGCCGGCGCGCCTTTGCGCGCCATCATCGAAACCCAGCGGGGGAGTCTCGAGCCCTGGCTGCCCGAGGTTTATACGGCGGCCAATGTCGAGTTCCATACGGCCATCATCGGCCTGGCAGCGAACGAGTACCTGGCAAGGCAGGTACCCATCGTGCATATGACATCGCAGGTGTTCGCGCCACGGATCCTGTTTGCACGGGACCGCGCGCTGGCCGCCATCGGGGAGCACGAGCAGATCGTCGCGGCGATCGAGCGCGGGGATGCCGGCCAGGCGGAGCATCTGGCCCGCTTGCATATCCGCAATTCCATGGCGCGGCTCAAGGCCCTCGCGCAGATGGCAACGGATGATGCGCCGGTCATCGCCGAACCCTGAAATGCGGATCGGCGCGGCAACCGGCCCGGTCTATCGCTGCGGGCTCTCGCCGGTTGCCGGCGTGTCCTGCCGCAGCGCGGGATGATGCCGGCTGACGCTTCTTGCACCGAACAAGATCGCGCCAATAAAAACCACGATATACGCCCCGAAAGTAAGTGCCCCTTCCATGGCTGACCCCTCTGTTTTTGTGTGGTTGTTCTTCTTTCTTAGGCAATCAGTATGAGCAAAATCCTGACCGGTGCGCTACCACTCGGTGGAGGGGGAGAAGGAAGAAATCACGGGAAGATCTGCCTCATTTTGGGTGCAACCGCGAGGCGCGGCATAAGACAATGCATAAGACAAAGGCATAAGACAAAGGCATA
>NZ_JFJV02000162.1:48001-59482 GCF_000611145.1 Cupriavidus sp. SK-3
GGGGCGAGCGTGCCCCCCGCGCCATCGCCCGGCATCCAGGTTGCCCTATACCGCCGCAGCCTTCACGGCACCGCTGGCGAAGAAACTCTGCAGGTTGTCGAAGACCAGGTCCGCCATCGCATTGCGCGTTTCGTGCGTGGCACTCGCTATATGCGGCAGCAGCACCACGTTGTCCAGCGCGAACAGGGCTTCGGGGACGTGCGGCTCATTCTCGAACACATCCAGCCCGGCGCCGGCGATGCGCCGGTGCACCAGCGCATCCACCAGCGCCACCTCGTCAACCACGGTGCCGCGCGCGATATTGATCAGGAAGCCGTCGGGGCCGAGCGCTTCGAGCACTTCGGCGCAGACCAGATGCCGGGTCTCCGGCCCGCCCGCGGTGGCGATGACCAGGAAATCCGCCCACCTGGCCAGCTCGGTCAGCGAGGGCTCGTGGCGGTAGGGCGCATCCGGCGCGGGGCGCCGGCTGTTGTAGCGCACCTCCATGTCAAAGCCGGAGCCGCGCCGGGCAATCACGCGGCCGATGCGGCCCATGCCGATGATGCCCAGGCGCTTGCCGCTGACGCGCGTGCTTAGCGGGAACTGCGCCTTGGGCCATTCGCCGCGCCTGACGAAGCGATCGGCCGCGCTGAAGCCGCGCGCCACGTCCATCAGCAGGCCAAAGGCCGTGTCGGCCACGCAATCGTTGAGCACGTCGGGGGTATAGCCCACTGCAATGCCGCGCGCGCGCGCGGCTTCGAGGTCGATCTTGTCGAGGCCCACGCCAAAGCTGGAGATGACCTTCAGCGCCGGCATGGCCGCGATCATGGCCGCGTCGACGCCGATCGCGGCGCGCGTGGTCAGCGCGGCAAACTCGCCGCCGTGGCTGGCGAGGAAGGCGGCGGGATCGGTTTCGGTCCACAGCGGGTGGACGTCATAGTGTTCGGCCAGGCTGGCTTCGAGGGCGGCCGGCAAGCGTCCGTGCTGGAGCAGGCGTTGTTTCATGAGAAGAGATCCGGTTGGTGACGGCGATGACTGCGTGAGGCTGGCGATGTCAGTCCGCGCTGAGTTTGTTGTCCAGGATGATCCTGGCGTAGCGCTTGCGGTCGGTGGCGATCAGGTCGGCGAACTGGGCCGGCGTGCTGCCGACGGGAATGGCGCCCTGCGCAATCAGTTGTTCGCGCACCGCGGGCATCGCCACCACTTCCTTGACGCCGGCGGCGATCTTGTCGACGATTTCCTTGGGCGTGCCCGCCGGCGCCAGCAGGCCGACCCACGATCCCGATTCGGCGCCGGCAATGCCGGTTTCCGCCAGGGTCGGCACGTCCGGCAGCGCGGGCGAGCGGACCTTGCTGGTCACGGCCAGCGCGCGCAGCTTGCCCGATTTCACATGGCCGGCGGTTTCCAGGATGGAGGCGAACAGCATGTCGACATTGCCCGCCATCAGGTCACTCATGGCGGCGCCGCCGCCCTTGTAGGGCACGTGCAGCAGATCGGTGCCGGTGGCGGCCTTGAATATCTCCGCCGACAAATGCGGCGAGCCGCCGCTGCCCGAACTGGCGTAGGTCAGCTTGCCGGGCTGCGCCTTGGCCAGCGCCACCAGTTCTTTCGGCGTCCTGGCCGGCAGCTTGGGCGTGACGACCAGCGCGAACGGCAGCTCCGCCATCAGGCTCACCGGCACGAAGGCGGCCGGGTTGTAGCTGAGCTTCTTGTAGAGCGTGGGATTGATGGATTGCGTGCCGACATTGCCCGCGACCAGTGTGTAGCCATCCGGCCTGGCGCGGGACACGATGTCCAGCCCGACGTTGCCGGCCGCGCCGGGCCGGTTGTCCACCAGCACCGGCTGGCCCCACAGCTGCGATAGCCGCAGCGCTACCAGGCGGGTGCCCACATCGGTGCCGCCGCCAGGGGCGAACGGCAGGATGATGGTCACGGGCTTGGCCGGCCAGGCCACGCCGGACTGGGCGTGCGCGGCGGGCAGCCACGCGCCGATAGCCAGGGCGATGAGTGCCGCGCGGCGGCGCGGTTTCAGGGGGGTGAGCAAGCTCATGTTCTGTCTCCGGGAGGACTGCTTGAGTGCCGGTTGCGATGGCGCGGCGGCATGTGTGGGGTAGCGGCTGCCGGCGCGCCGCTCATTCGGGCTGGATGCCGGCGTCCTTGGCAACCTTGGCCCACTTGCCCATTTCCACCTGAAGGAAACTGGCGAATTGCGCGGGGGTGCCGCCCGCGGGTTCGATGCCGGCGTTCTGCAGGCGCTCGCGCACATCGGGCGATGCGAGCGCTTTGTTGATCTCCGCGTTGAGCTTGTCCACCACCGCCCTGGGCGTACCGGCCGGCGCGAGCACGCCGCCCCAGGTGCTGGTTTCATAGCCGGGCAGGCCGGCTTCCGCCATGGTCGGAACCTGCGGCGCGGTCGACGAGCGCCTGGCCGTGGTCACGGCGAGCGGGCGCACCTTGCCGCCCTTGACCTGCGGGCCGATCGCGGCAACCGTGTCGAACATCAGGGACACGCGGCCGCTGGTAAGGTCCGGATGCGCCAGCGTGCTGCCCTTGTAGGGAATGTGGATCATGTCGATGCCGGCCATGCTCTTGAACAGCTCACCCGAGAAGTGCGGCGCGCCGCCCGAGCCACTGGACGCGAACGACAGCTTGCCCGGGTTGGCCTTGCCATAGGCGATCAGTTCCTTGACGGATTTCACCGGCAGGGAAGGGGACACCACCAGCATCAGCGGCACCACGTGGGTCAGCACCACCGGCTCGAAACTCTTGATGGTGTCGAAGGGCAGCTTCTTCACCATGCTCGGATTGATGGCGTGGCTGCTGGCCACCAGCGCCAGCATGTAGCCATCCGGCGGGCTCTTGGCGACCAGGTCGGTGCCGATGATGCCGGTGGCGCCGGGGCGGTTGTCCACCACCACCGGCTGGCCCCAGGCCTCGGTCATCTTCTGGCCCACCAGCCGTGCCACGAGGTCGATGGCGCCGCCGGGGGAGGCGGGCACGACGATGGTGATGCTCTTGGCGGGATAGCTGGCTTCGGCGGCATGGATGCCCGGCGCGGTCAAGGCGAGTGCGGCCGCGATGCCGGCGAGCACGTGGGCGATGGGTTTGTTGTGCAAGTGCATGTTGTCTCCTGCGTGCAGACGGACTTGTTGTCGTGCTGGTTCTTGCTCCCTCTCCCGCTTGCGGGAGAGGGAGCGACAGCCT
The DNA here is from genome assembly GCF_000611145.1 of Cupriavidus sp. SK-3. Taxonomy (NCBI): domain Bacteria; kingdom Pseudomonadati; phylum Pseudomonadota; class Betaproteobacteria; order Burkholderiales; family Burkholderiaceae; genus Cupriavidus; species Cupriavidus sp. SK-3. The sequence goes on from NZ_JFJV02000162.1 coordinate 51,185, forward strand.
TCGTCAATCCAGATCATTCCAGACGGCTTTGGCGCATCAAACCAGCGATCAATTCGCCGTTGCCCCCGACTTCTTCACCAGCTCCGCCCAGCGCGGAATCTCCTTGCCCATGAAGGCCGCCAGTTCGGCGGGGCTGCTGCCCACCACTTCCATGCCCAGCTGCTGCGTCATCCGTTGCTGCACGGCGGGCTGCTTCAGCGCGCGCACCACTTCTGCGTTCAGCCGCTGCACCACGTCCTTCGGCGTGCCGCGCGGCGCGTAGAGGGCCTGCCACGACACCATTTCAAAGCCTGGCACGCCGGCCTCCGCCATGGTCGGCACATCGGGCGCCAGCGCCGAGCGCCTGGGCGAGGTCACGGCCAGCGCGCGCAGCTTGCCGGCCTTGATCATCGCGTCGCCCGCGGTCAGCTGATCGAAGAGAAAGGGGACGAGGCCGGCAGCCACGTCCTGTATCGCCTGCGGGCTGCCTTTGTAGGGCACGTGGGTCATCGGCACCTTGATCATGTCGGCGAACAGCTCGCCGGCCAGGTGGGTCGAGGTACCCGCGCCGGAGGACGCGAAGCTCAGGCCGGGATGCTGCTTCGCATAGGCGATCAGCTCCTTCACGTTATGGATCGGCAGCTTCGCATCGACCATCAGCACATTGGGCACGTAGGCGATCAGGCAGACCGGCTCAAAATCCTTCACCGGATCGTAGGTGAGGTTCTTGTACAGGCTGGCATTGATGGCATGCGTGCTGATGGTGCCGCCGAACAGCGTGTAGCCATCGGCCTTGGCGCGCGCAACGTAGCCCGCGCCCACCGCGCCGGCCGCGCCGGGCCGGTTCTCGACCACCACCGGCTGGCCCAGCGATTTCGAGATTTCCTGCCCGATGGTGCGGGCGACGATGTCGGTCGAGCCGCCCGCCGCGAACGGCACTACCCAGGTGACAGGGCGCGACGGCCATTTGTCCTGGGCGTGGGCGCTCGCGCCAAAGAGCCCGATGGCGCCGGCGGTAGCCAGCATGCCGAGGGCGGCAACGTGGCGCAGCGCGCCTCGCTTACTGTGATTCATCTTGTCTCCATCCGTGGCGGCCTTGCCCCGCGCTTCGGGGGGCCGGCTGTCTCATGTGCTTGTTTGCGCTGCGTGCGCGATGTGCGTGCTCAGCGGCCCGTGGCCTGCCGCCATGCGGCGAAGTCCAGCCGGCTTTGCTCCTGGGTCGGCGGATACAAGCCGATGATCGAGCGGCCCTTCATCACTTCCTCCGTGACGAAGTCCTCGAAGGCGGTCATCTCCACGGCTTCCGCCGCGATTTCCTCGGCGAGGTGCCGCGGGATGACGATCACGCCTTCCGCATCGCCAACCACCACATCGCCGGGGAACACCGCGACGTCGCCGCAGCCGATCGGCCCGTTGATCTCGATCGCCTGGTGCAGCGTCAGGTTGGTGGGCGCGGAAGGGCGGTGGTGATAAGCCGGCATGGCGAGCCGGGCAATCTCCGGCGAATCGCGAAAGCCGCCGTCGGTGACGATGCCGGCCGCGCCGCGCTGCATCAGGCGGGTGATCAGGATCGAGCCGGCGGAGGCGGCGCGCGCGTCCTTGCGGCTGTCGATCACCAGCACCGCGCCCGGCGGGCATTGTTCCACCGCTTGCCGCTGCGGGTGGTTGGGGTCCTGGAACACCGTGATCGGGTTCAGGTCTTCCCGCGCCGGGATATAGCGCAGCGTGAAGGCTTCGCCGACCATGTTGCCGCCCTCGGGATTGAGCGGGTGCACGTCCTGGATAAACTGGTTGCGCAGGCCGCGCTTGAACAGCGCGGTGCACAGGGTCGCCGTGCTGACGGTCTTGAGCTGGTCGATGATTTGCTGGCTGAGCTTGCTGGCTTGGGTCATGGCGGGTTCGGAGTCGATGAGCGGAGTCGGTGATCAGTAGATGCTGGGCTCGCCCGTGGGCGCCCCGAAGTCGGTTTGCAGGAAGTCGAAGTCGCAACCATCGTTGGCCTGCCGGATGTGCTGGGAGAACATCCAGCCATAGCCGCGCCCGAAGCGCGGCGGCGGCGGCGTCCATGCGGCCTTGCGGCGAGCCAGTTCCTCGTCGGACACTTCCAGGTGGATGCTGCGGCGGTCGATGTCGACGGAGATCATGTCGCCGGTGCGCACCAGCGCGAACGGGCCGCCGATATAGGACTCGGGCGAGACATGCAGGATGCAGGCGCCGTAGCTGGTGCCGCTCATGCGCGCATCCGACATGCGCAGCATGTCCCGCACGCCCTGTTTCACCAGCTTCTTGGGGATGGGCAGCATGCCCCATTCCGGCATGCCGGGGCCGCCTTGCGGGCCGGCGTTGCGCAGGATCAGGATGTGGTCGGCGGTGACGTCGAGGTCGTCGCGCTCCACCGCTTCCTTCATCGACGGATAGTCGTCGAACACCAGCGCCGGGCCAGTGTGTTTGAAGAAGCGTTTCTCGCAGGCGCTGGGCTTGATCACGCAGCCGTCCGGCGCGATATTGCCCTTGAGCACGGCCAGCGCGCCTTCCTGGTAGAGCGCGTTTTCCGGGGTGCGGATCACGTCGTCGTTGTAGACCTCCGCCCCCGCGATGTTCTCGCCCAGGGTACGGCCGGTGACGGTCATCGCATCCAGGTGGAGTTTGTCGCCGATGCGGTTCATCAGCGCCGGCAGGCCGCCCGCGTAGAAGAAATCCTCCATCAGATACTTGTCGCCGCTGGGCCGGATATTGGCGATCACCGGCACGCGCCGGCTGGCCGCGTCGAAATCTTCCAGCCCGATATCGTGTCCGGCACGGCGCGCCATCGCGATCACGTGGATGATGGCGTTGGTGGAGCAGCCCATCGCCATGGCCACTGCAATCGCGTTTTCAAAAGAGGCGCGCGTCTGGATCCGTTGCGGGGTGAGATCCTCCCACACCATGTCCACGATGCGCCGTCCGGCCTCGGAGCACATGCGGATGTGATTGGCGTCGGCGGCCGGGATGGACGAAGCGCCCGGCAGCGTCATGCCGATGGCCTCGGCAATCGCCGTCATGGTGCTGGCGGTGCCCATCGTCATGCAGGTGCCGTGGCTGCGGGCGATGCCGCCCTCGATGCCGATCCACTCGGTCTTGCTGATATTGCCCGCGCGGCGCTCGTCCCAGAATTTCCAGGCGTCCGAACCGGAGCCCAGCACGTTGCCCTTCCAGTTGCCGCGCAGCATCGGGCCGGCCGGCACGTAGATGGCCGGCACGCCCGCGCTCGACGCCCCCATCAGCAAGCCGGGCGTGGTCTTGTCGCAGCCGCCCATCAGGACCGCGCCGTCGATGGGATGGGAGCGGATCAACTCCTCCGCCTCCATCGCCAGCATGTTCCGGTACAGCATGGTGGTGGGCTTCACCGCGCTCTCCGACAGGGAAATGGCGGGCAACTCGATGGGGAAGCCGCCGGCCTGCAGGATGCCGCGCTTGACGTCGTCGACGCGCTGCTTGAAATGGGAGTGGCAGGGGTTGATGTCGGACCACGTGTTGATGATCGCGATGATCGGGCGGTCCAGCCATTCGTCGGGCGAGTAGCCCATCTGCATGATGCGCGAGCGGTGCCCGGAGGAGCGCAGGTCGTCGGGAGCAAACCAGCGCGCGCTGCGCAGCGTTTCGGGCGTCTTCTTTCGGGACGTCATTGTCTCTTCCATGGGGGGTTGTCATCGGGATCGCCCTCCCTTGGAGGTACGACAACTGATCTCATGTTGGCCATTAAAGCACTAATATATTAGTGTGTCAAACGGGAAAACTTTCTATTAGAATGCCTGCAGGGGACGCGAAGCAGCGTCCTTATGCGCGATAAGGCGCATCAATGTCCTGAAACCAGACCGCCAGATGGAAGCCACCCTGTCCCCGCCCCAGATGCATTTCCAGTTCGACCGCACGCGGCATGCCGCGCCGCAGGTGTTCGAGCATATGCGGGACATGATCATCTCGATGACGCTGACCCCCGGCACGGTGCTGTCGCGTACCGAGCTGGCCGCGCAATACGGCATCAGCCAGACGCCGGTGCGCGACGCGCTGATGCGGCTCAGCGAGGAAGGGCTGGTCGATATCTTTCCGCAGCACGCCACCGTGGTCAGCCCCATCAGCGTCGCCCTGGCGCAGCAAGCGCATTTCCTGCGGCGTTCGGTGGAAGTGGAAATCGTGCGCACCCTGGCGCAGGAACCCGACCCGGCGCTGGTCGAGCGGCTGCGCCTTAGCGTGGCGCGGCAGCAGGCCATGCTCGCGGCGCAGGATTTCGCCGAATTCTCCTTGTTCGACCAGGCATTCCACCGCCAGATGTACGAAGCCGCGCGGGTGCCGGACCTGTGGATGCTGGTGCGCCGCCAGAGCGGCCATCTGGATCGCCTGCGCCGCCTGCACCTGCCGATCGCCGGCAAGGCGAACGCCGTGGTGGCGGATCACACCGCCATTGTCGATGCAATCGCCAGGGGCGACGCCGACGAGGCGCAGGCCAGCCTGCGCCGGCACCTGTCCGGCACGCTCGCCAATCTTGACGAGATCCGTGCACGCTTCGGCAGCTATCTGCAGTAGAACATCTGAAGTAGATCGGTCTCCCTGGTTCCCCTCGCGCATGCCGTGCCGGCGATCATCAGTTTTGATGATGCAGGCGGCGCGCGGGACAGATCGGGCTGCAGGGTTTGCTTGGCAAGGTCGACCTTATCGTGGGCTCCTTGTCCAAGACGTTCGCGCCCAACGGCGGCTTTGTGGCAACCGACAGCCTGGCGATCAAGGAATACCTGCGCCAGTACGCATCCCCGAACGCCTTCTCCAGCGCCTTGTCGCCGGTACAGCTCGCCGTGGCCCTCGAATGCTTGCGCATCGTGCGCTCGGAGGAAGGCGAGCAAAGGCGCAACGCGCTGATGCGCGCCATCACGGCGCTGCGCAGCGCGGCGGCTGAGTACGGCCTGCCGGTGCCAGGGCAGCCGTCGCCGGTCGTGCCCATCGTGCTTGGGCCGGATGGGTTGGCGCGCCTTGCCTGCCGTGAGATGACGCGCCTGGGATTGATGGCCGGCCTGGCGGAGTTTCCCGCGGCCCCGCGCAATGCGGCACGGCTGCGCATGCTGGCGATGGCCGACCATACGGTGGAGCAATGCACGGCAGCCGTTGAAATCGTCGAGCACGCACTGAGCCATGCGCGGATCGTGAAGGCGCATCTGCCCGCTATGTGAAATGTGAGCCGCGCGGCGGTCATCATCAGATCGGGTGATGACGATTCCCGTCTGTAGGAAACCCGATTTAGCTGGACTGGCGTGCAGCAGCAGGGGGTGATGCGGCCAGGTGGGACCGCTGTCGGCCACTAAGCGGCGTTCGCCGCTACCGGCAACGAAACTTCCAGGCGACTGCTTCGCACCGGACAACGGACCTTCGCGCGTTGACAAGCAGGCTAGATCGACTCCAGTTGCGGGGGCCCCTGCCAGGGATCCCGACGCAGTGGCCGCCTTGGCGGCAGCTTCGCTACACACAGGCGCCGCGCCCGCCTACTGTTGTCCGATCACGATCAGCTTTGGGGTCGCCTGGATGAGGGCTTGAGCGAACCCCGCCGAAGTGAGATCCGCACCGTGAGCATCGCCATCGGCAAAGCACCAAATCCAGGCGCCGTATATGCGACCGGGTTCGATCGGGAAATACGGAGCTTCATTTCCAAACTGCAATGCAATCTCCGAATCCCGGCCGGGGAAACTCCCGTTGTTGTGCTCCTCATACCATGAGGTTCCATCACTCCATACCCAGTACTCGTGATCCAAGTCTGTCCGCGAGGGGCCGCCGGCAATCGGGGCACTCCAGACAAGGACGCCAAAGCCTGCGTGTTGGTGGGCGGGTCCCAGGTAAGACTTGTCGCGCCATATGTAATCGTAGGGCGTATAGGTGCGAACCTGCGCAAATCCGGCTGGTCCCTGACCAGGCGGAAACCCCGGGGAATCGCGCATAAACAGAACTTCGACTCCGGCGCCACATGTCAACGAGCCACCCTCCTTGCCGATCGTGTACAGAAATCCGAAGTCGCCCTTGTCCTTATCTGCCCAAACGATCTGCTGCTGATGGCGGCCCCCGCTGGCGTTCGTCCAGGCATCGTTATACGGCGGCACCCGCACATCGACCTTCGTGTCCTTTGCCATCGTCATACCGATGCCACCCGACGAACCTCCCAAGTCGCGGATGCCGCTCCCAGACAGCAGGCCGAGGGCGGATTCCCGAGAGAGCGGCCGCCCGAGCCTAGCCTTAGTCCGTTCGATCTTGGGCAACTCGGTGAGTGACGCTGCGATAAGCGGCTTTATCGCAGCCACAAACTTTTTGTCTTCGGCGAACACACGCCGAAGTGCCACGCTCGCCGCCTCAGTCGCCGCAGCGATACTCGCGCCACTCGCCCTGCGCCGTTCCACGATCGAATCAAACTTCTCCTGAAGCCGAAGCCGCGCGCCTTTCTGTGTGGCCCGGCCCAAGGTGCGCAGATTTACCGCTTTGGTCTTTGCAGTAGCTTTTTTCATGCGGCCTCTTAAGGAGCGTGGTCGAACTCACTGACTAAGTGCGGCTAACAAAACCATGTCAACGCCACATGTGGTGGAAATTTTCATGGATCAGGTTCGCATGGGCGCCGGGTCAGCACACCCTCGCAGCCTGATTCACTGACGCGGAAGCAATCCTGGATGGTCTCGGCGCCACCGACTCGGCTTCTTGCACGGTGCCGTGGTTTAAACTGGGTCGCACTGGCGTTGGGCGTTAGCGGGTTAAGGCCATCGACAACGATGATTCCGTCCGAGGCCCACACTTGGAGCACGACTTTAATCGCCCCGAAATACTCAAGGTACTGTCCCCGCTGGTGCGGACATTTGAGGGGGAGAATAGAACATGCTCAAGTTAAATCAAGCGAGCATGTTAAGAGTATTTTTCAGCTCTGGTGTAAAAATTTTTTAATAACATATTTGAAACACTTCTTACGCAAATGACTCTGATCGTTGTCCTGAACGTCCGCTTCAGTCGGGTCGGAATCGGACACTCCTCTAAGCCGCCAAGAGACCGCTAGTCGGCCGAGCCGGTCGTCCACGGCATGCGGCTTGAAGGGTCGAAACGGGTCGGGAAGCGCCGACGCGCTCGCGACCGGCTTGGCCCCTTCCGGCCATTTTGAGGCATTGACTAACGGGCCGCTCCGGCCACTCGAATGTCCCATGAGCATCCGGCTTCTGCCGGCCGCCCTTACACCGTCGGACGGCCGAGTCGGCCGATTCCCTGCCGTTCGGCTTGGCAGAGGGACCGCTGGCTGAAATCGGGCGTGCAGGTTCCGTCTTATGCCTGGAGAAACCTTCGACGGTGAGGTGCCGTTGCTCGGAACGCGACGCAACTGACGCTAGATGCCCACTGGTTAGCCGTTCGCTCCTGAAACATACTTTTGACCGATATGGCGTCGGCCTCGCATTGATCTACTCTCGATATCTAAAGGGCTTTGACTTCGCTGCCGATATATCTATCTCTAAGCTTTACCGGTGCTTTGCGCGGGGCGGCTAAGAATCGGGAACCATATCGTGATGTCATCAACATGAAAACGCTAAGAAAAGTCGTGAGCAGTTGGTCGTCGGATTCCGGGTCGGCAGAGTCGGGTTTTTGGAAGAGCACAATGGCGATAGCCAGTAGCGCGTTGGAAGGTACCGGCCGCATGCAGCAGGCTGTTAGTCAGAGCCTGAAGTTGCAGCAAAAGATTCGCACGATGCGGGAAGAGTTGCACAAGGCAGAAGCTGAGCGCGACATCTATCGTGACCTTCACGCCCGCACGTTGGAGGAACTCCAACACGCTATGGATACGAGTCCAGCCGAATGGAAGCGGCTGCGAGCTGAAACCGAGGCCTTGCAGATCAGGCGCCGAGCCTACAAGCTGCTGGTGGAACACTACGCTCGTATCGGCGCCCCAATAGATCAGGCAATCTTTTCGGCGCAACGCAGGCGGGTGCAGCAGCATTTCCAGCTCCAGCGTCGCAAGGGCCTGCCGATCACGCAGGTCAGCGTCGACGATATCGCGTTCCTCCTGCGATAGTCAGGCAACCGGATAGCGGCCAGCACTTGCCGGTAGGTGCTGCATCCATAGATGCGGCCATGCGGAGCGCATTGAGTTCGGCTCGCAACCGGCAGCTTTGGCCGAGGACCTGCCGGCCAATGTGATCGAGCGAATGGCCGTTGTGCCTTGCAAGCTGCCGTCGAGGTGCCACTGGGCCGAACGACGGTAACGGGTCGGCAAGAGCCGACGCGCTCGCGACCGGCTGTGGCCCCTTCTGTTAAGGATTGTTTGATGCCTGCCCT
>NZ_JFJV02000163.1:0-14083 GCF_000611145.1 Cupriavidus sp. SK-3
CGACCGGGCGAGAAGGTGCCAGTGGATGGGGTTGTGACCGAGGGCTCGAGTTCGCTGGATGAATCGATGATTACCGGGGAGCCGATTCCTGTTGCCAAGCGGGTGGGCGACCACGTCATCGGAGCGACAATGAACACGTCCGGTAGCCTCGTTATCAAATCGGAGAAAGTCGGCTCTCAGACAGTGCTGTCGCAAATCATTCAGATGGTTGCACAGGCGCAACGCTCCAAGGCGCCGATGCAGAGGATGGCGGATAAGGTCGCGGGAGTGTTCGTTGTCGGGGTGGTAGCCATTGCGCTGCTGACCTTTTTTGCGTGGGGATTCTTCGGCCCGGAGCCGAGCTGGGTGTATGGACTCATTAATGCCGTCGCCGTGCTCATCATTGCATGCCCCTGTGCGCTTGGGCTGGCCACCCCAATGTCCATCATGGTGGCAAGTGGAAAGGGGGCCTCGAACGGCATCCTGTTCCGCGATGCCGCTGCCATCGAGAATCTCCGGAAGGTGGACACGCTGATTGTCGACAAAACCGGCACCCTGACTGAGGGCCGTCCTACGTTCGAGCGCGCGATTGGTACGAACGGTTTCCCGGAAGAGGAAGTTCTGCGTTTGGCCGCAAGCCTTGACCAGGGCAGCGAGCATCCTCTTGCCGCCACTATTGTTGAGGCGGCCCGCCAGCGCAACCTTGCACTCGAGAAGGCAGAGAATTTCGAGTCGAGCACGGGCATCGGGGTGCGGGGGAGTGTTGGGGGCAGGAAGCTAGCGCTCGGCAACACGGCGTTGATGCAAGCCGAGGGTATTGGTACCGATTCCCTGGCCGGCGAAGGTGACGCCCTACGCGCTCAGGGCACCAGCGTCATGTATCTTGCCGTCGACGGAAAGCTAGCAGGCATTCTCGCGGTGTCAGACCCTGTGAAGCCCACTACGCCCGAGGCGCTCGCCAAGCTGCGAGAGGTGGGCATTCGGGTTGTGATGGCCACCGGGGACGGTGTGGTAACGGCCAAATCCGTGGCCGCAAAGCTGGGGATTGATGAATTCCACGGCGAGGTGAAGCCTGCCGACAAGCTGGCGCTGGTCTCGAAATTCCAGGAGGAAGGTAGAGTCGTTGCGATGGCCGGGGATGGCATCAATGATGCGCCGGCGCTCGCTAAGGCCGATGTGGGCATTGCTATGGGTACGGGTACCGATGTCGCGATGAACAGCGCTCAAGTGACACTGGTAAAAGGCGACCTGCGTGGCATTGCCCGCGCGCGGGAGTTGTCTGAGGCAACAATCTGGAACATGAAGCAGAACCTTGGATTTGCCTTTGTTTACAACGCCTTGGGTGTGCCACTGGCCGCAGGGGTGTTGTATGCGTCTACAGGCTGGTTGCTATCCCCCATGATTGCAGCGCTGGCGATGAGCCTTAGTTCAGCCTCGGTAGTCTCGAATGCATTGCGACTGAGGAAAACGAAGATTTAATGCAAGTGTGCCGGTGCGGGCTAACCCGCACCGGCTCCTCCGTCGTGTTCTCCGAAGCGGCTAGGTTGTTCGCCACAGGGAAGATTCTGGGCGTCAATACAAGACCTCTACGGCGAACATCAGGCTTGCCACTCTCAACAGCCGCAGCTATTTGTCATCGGGGCATGTGGCTGCGGTGGCAAGTATGGTAAAGGCTGGCCATATAGCCATAGAAACGCGGTTTCAGCCGCCAAATCGCGCGCTATCCGAGTCGCTTGGAGTGCTTGCGTTAGCATCGTGCTGAACTCCTCTTCCGCTGAGCGCCATATGTTGTCTGCCGGCACCTCTTGCCGGACAGTCCGGACCTGCTCGGCGGTGACCGACACGAGTGACAACCATGGCTGGAATCGCTCTGACCAAGCGTAACAAGAGGAGCGCATGGGATGGGCCCATTTTTGCCACTCCGCACCCCACGGCGTCGCCATCGCGCGGACGAATGGACTCAATAGCTGGTCGTAGAGCTTTTCATTGAATTCAGAAACTGCCCGCACGCGCTCAAACACGGCATGCGGGTAGGGGAAGTGGACGTCCTCGACGCGGCGCGGCTCGAACGTGACCTGAAAGTTTGGATTGTCCTCCAGCGCTTCACCTGGACCTCCGAGTATCTTCATCTCATATAGGCCAGGGGGCAACGCTTCAATAGCATCGAGGCTTTGCAAGATTGCCCGATGCTCGTGGCGCGCTACGTTTGCGGAGACGAAGATGCCGAGATGGCCAACGTGCGGGTTGGTCAGGTACACAATCCGCTGGCCGGCGGCTACGAGGTCCTCTGTGCTCTTGTAGACAACGGGAATCCAGCCCAGAGCCTGATGCGGGGGCGTGATGTTGTCACCATAGGACGCAAAGATGACGATTGGCTTGCGAATGCGACGCAAGTCGACGGTACAGTCGCAGTCCACGAGAACTTCACCGGTTTCGAGTTTGTTGCCGACAAACAGGTCTTGAACCGTTGCAACCAGTTCCTCACGACTTAGGAAGTAGAAGCCGTTCCACCAGCGTTCGAATTCCAGGAACCGATTGCCCTCGCCCTCCGGGTTGGCAAAGACGGTATATAGCTTTGTCCAAAGAGCCGACTCTGGCTTCAGCGTCTCGAAGTTCTGTACCAGCCATGCTCCATCAAAGCGGCTGTTGCCTAAGTCGGCGAGAAAGTTCGCAGCCCACACGCCGCCACAGAATGCCCCTAATAGGCGCATCGGATTGACACCTGCCTCACCCGACCAATAGGACAGCGGGGAACCATTCAGCACCGAGAGGCCCGCGACGTGCTCGCAACAATGAGCTGATAGCAGCACGACCTCCCAGCCGGCTTGGCAGTTTCCATAGAGAACGGGCGCCTGTCCACCATGCCGTCGAGCGACCTCTTGGACAAAATAACGCAGGGCATTGAGTACGTCGCCAAGGGTCTGGCCGGGGCACGGAATCGGAAAGAAGCTGACAAAGTAAACAGGATGGCCTTCCGAGAGTGCCATGCCGACCTCGGAGTCACGCTTGAAGCCGCCGATGCCGGGGCCGTGACCTGCGCGTGGGTCGATGACGATGACGGGAGCGGACCCCGGTCGTAGACGCTGCTCCAAATGGTCCGTGCCACAGCGCGTGATGCGCAACAGGGCGTAATTGGCCGGACGCTCAAAGTTGCGTGCATCGAGCAGCAACTCGTAGTCGAAATGAAGCTGGGGTGGTAGGCCGGTTTCTTCGTGCGTGAGCATGTTGTTAGCGCGCTGCCGCAGGATATCGATGAAGAGCGTCCAACGTTGTGCGAAATCTACCGAGTAGTCCCACCACTGACGAGTAAGGGATGTGGCCGGCACCGGCTGCGGCGAGGCATCTTTGACCACCGGCAACGCGACGGATGCCACTCCAGGCACACCCGACTTCGACTTAGTCCGCACGGTGCGTGGCCTACGCTTTATCGTGCCCTCAGCCATGTTGCACCTCATCACTTTCTGTGAAATTCATAATTCCCCTCTGTGTCACTGTGCATAGAATCGTGGGCGCGGGCTGCCAGCCATGCGGTGAGACCGTACTTTGCGAGTTTGCCGCTGAATATTGCGGCAAATACTGCAAGTGGCGAAAGCTCAGCCAGCGCGACGAAGACCAGCGCTGGAGTTTGCGGTAATGGCGAGGCAGCGATAACCAGCAGTGCCGCGAGGCCGTAGTTCTCAGTCCAGCCTGCTATCGTGACCCACTTGGGCGAGCGTGTGAGTTCGGGCATATAGTTGAGTAGCTGCACCCAGCCGAGATGGTGGAAGACGACGTAGAGGATTAGTGCTCCAACGCCGCTTCCCAGGGCCGCACATAGCGCGACTACTTTCCAGCGCCGCGCGTTAAGCAGTACGGCGGCTGACAATAGCGGAACCACCGGCACACACATGCTCAGGGTAGCAAGGAGCGCCAGCCCGCCGACCAAGACTGGGTAGCTCCGTCGGTCGGCTCGCTTGTCCAATAAATCGAGAACACTGGCGAACACCAGGCGGCCGAGCTTCTTCGTGTGAGGGGTGCGTGCAGGGCCCCTGCGCGCCTTTCCGGGAACCGGTGGGCCGGGTTGCTGCTGGCGTCTAGCCTCTGTATCCATGGCGGATATGCTCAACCCGCCATCGGTGCCGCCACATCTGCGGACGATACTGATGGCGATGGCGCGCGGATGCCGGCGAGCTTGGTCCGCTTCAGTAGGAGTGCATTGATTGCCACCAAGGCGGAACTGCCTGACATGGAGAGTGCCGCAATCTCGGGGCTCAATGTGAAGGGGTAGAGTAGGCCTGCTGCGAGGGGGAAAGCGATTAAGTTGTATGCCACCGCCCACCAGAGATTTTGGTGCATCTTCCGCAAGGTAGCGCGAGATAGCTCGATGGCTCCCACTACGTCGAAGGGGTCGCTTTTCATCAGCACGATGTCGGCGCTCTCCATTGCGACATCGGTGCCTGCCCCGATGGCGAAGCCGACGTCCGCCTGGGTTAATGCAGGTGCGTCATTGATGCCGTCGCCCACCATACCAACTTTTTTGCCCTGCGCTTGTAGCTCGCGGACCTTTTCAGCTTTCTGCCCAGGAAGCACATCGGAAAGCACCAATTCGATGCCCAGACTGGCCGCTATACGTTCTGCCGTGGCCTTGTTGTCTCCAGTCAACATCGCCACCTCCACGCCTCGCTCGCGCAATTTCTTGACAGCGGCGGCCGATGTTGGCCGTGGCGCATCGGCGATTGCAATCAAGCCAATCAACTTCCCTCCGTGTGCAACATGGATGACCGTCCGTCCGGCACCTTGCATCTGGTCGGCCTTCTCGGTAAGACCGTTCATATCTACGCTCTGCGCCTCCATCAGCTTTCGGTTACCGAGCAGTGCGGTTTGCCCATCTACCTTCGCCTTTGCTCCCATGCCATCGATGTTGGTGAAACCAGTGGCCGCCGACCTCGCGAGCGTGGCGCTCCGTTTGAGGATTGCCTGGGCAAGCGGGTGCTCCGACCCCTGCTCGACAGACGCTGCGAGCGCAAGCATCGCATTCACGTCCACATCCTGAGGGGTGAAAACATCCACCACTTCAGGCTCACCCATCGTCAGTGTCCCCGTCTTATCGAAGACAACGACATTGAGCTTGGTTGCGTCCTCTAGGGCAGCAGCATTCTTAAACAGAATCCCATTCATCGCGCCGAGACCCGTTCCGACCATCACAGCCATCGGGGTCGCCAGTCCGAGCGCATCCGGACAAGCGATGACGAAGACCGTGATGGTGAGCGTCAAGGCGAACAGCATGGGTTGGCCGAACCACCAATACCAGGCGATGAATGTCAGGATGCCAATGCCCAGAGCGGCAAGCACGAGCCATTGCGATGCACGGTCCGCCAGCAATTGGGCGGGCGCCTTAGAATTCTGTGCTTCCTGGACTAACTTGACGATTTGAGCCAGCGCGGTGTCGCTGCCGACTCTGGTGGCGTGGTAGCGGAAGCTACCACTCTTGTTAATTGTGGCGCCGATGACGCTGTCGCCTGGGCCCTTTCTAACGGGTAAGGACTCACCGGTCAGCATCGATTCGTCCACTTGGGAACTGCCGTCTATGACCTCGCCATCGGCGGGAATCTTATTGCCGGGTCGGATGATGACGATATCCCCCAATTTAACCTCTGCAGTCGGTATCTCAACCTCGCGCCCGTCGCGCATGACGTTAGCCTTCGGCGGCGCCAGGTCCATCAACGTGCGAATGGCGTCGGACGCGCCCGCTCGCGCGCGCATCTCCAGCCAGTGTCCGAGCAGAATGAATACCAGCAGTACGGCGGATGCTTCGTAAAATTGCTCGCCGGCGAACAGGAACGTTGCCCCGACGCTGAACAGGTAGCCCGTGCCGACTGATAGTACGACCAGCGTCGCCATATTGAGGGCGCCATTCCTGAGCCCTCGCCAGGCTGACACAAAGAAAGGCCAACTGGGGTAGAGGATTGCCGCGCTCGCCAGCAGGAACAGCCACGTATTCAGTGCCATGCCGAATGGCGGTGCAGGCATGGGAATCTGCATTCCCATGGGCGCGTAGAGAAAGATGGGGACGGTGAAGACCAGGCAAATCCAGAAGCGGTTCCGCATATCGCGGACCATTTCCTTCATGTCCATGCCGGCCCCGTGGCCCATGTCATGGCCCATCTGGGCATGTGTGGCGTGGGCTTCCGCTTTCCCTTTCGCACCGTGGGTAGTCGGATGAGCATGTTCCGGGTGTCTGCCAAGAGCAGCAAGCCGGGCGGCTGTGTGCACATGCTCGCCAGCAATCGCACTTGCGACGCCTTCACCGGGTGGGTCTTCTGGCGTGCAAATGTGTCGTGGCACCAGTTCGCCGTGGCAATGGTGGCCACACTCATCCAACATCGCCTTGATGGCGCTTAGACTCGTCACCGTGTCGTCATACTCGACCGTGGTGCTGCCGGACACGCAGTTGACTTCTGCCCGGACAACTCCAGGTAGGCGGGTGAGCTGCTTCTCGACCCCGCGAGCACTGAGAACGGACAGCAGGCCTCCGACTTCAATGATGCTGGTCTTCATTTTGTCAATCCTCGCCATTCGCCGGGGTTACCCATTCACTTCGCAATAGCCGCGCTCACAAGATGCTCTTCGGCATAAGGGAACACGATGTCCGAATTCGGACGAACGAGCTTCGCATCCTTATCCGCATAGTGCAGACGCGTCAGCAAATCCTTGATGACATTCAGGCGCGCAACCCGCTTATCGTCGGCCCGCACAACAGTCCACGGCACCACGTGATTGGTACGAGCAAACATCTCATTCCTGGCTTCGCTGTACTTCTTCCATAGTGCCACTGCCTTTTCGTCGATGGGACTGACCTTCCACTGCTTCAGAGGGTCCCGGCGACGCGATTCGATGCGGCGTTTCTGCTCGTCCTTGCTAATGTCGAGGTAGTACTTGATAAGGCGAATCCCCGAGCGAACCAGCATCCCTTCGAACTCCGGCACGGTGGACAAGAACTCCTCATGCTGCTCGTCGGTACAGAAGCCCATGACGTGTTCCACCCCGGCCCGGTTGTACCAACTGCGATTGAAGAGGGTGAACTCGCCAGTGGCGGGCAATTCCGCCACGTAGCGCTGAAAGTACCATGAGGCAAGGTCACGGTCAGAAGGCTTCCCGAGAGCGACCACGCGAGTCTCACGAGGACTGAGATGCTCAACAATACGCTTAATGGTTCCATCTTTGCCGGAGGCGTCCCGACCTTCAAAGAGGACCAGAACTCGGTCGCTGCAGCCGCAAAGGCAGTGCCGCTGCAGCTTCACCAGCTCAATCTGCAGAAGACGTAGTTCCCTCTCGTATTCTTCAATCGAGACGGCGCTGAGCTCCGCCTCCTCAGGATGGCTGCGAGCCTTTGTTTTCATGATGCTGTTCTGAATCGTGCTGCCCCGGCGCCTTGGAAGCGGACGGTTTCGTTGGCGAAAACGGGGTAACCTTGTCGGAGAGAAGCAACTCGAGGTCGCTTCTTCCCACAACTTCCCGTTCCAAGAGAAGCTTGGCGAGTGCATCCAGCTTGTGGCGATGCGAGAGAAGCGTCTGCCGCACTCTTTCGCTAGCATCCGTCAGAATCTTACGGACCTCAGCATCGATAGTCCGCGCGGTTTCCTCGCTGTATTCCTTGCGGTCACGCGGCATCATGCCTGTACCGTCAAAGAGTGGGTTCGGCATGTTCTCGTAAGTGGCAAGTCCGAGCTGCTCACTCATGCCGAACTGCGTAATCATTTGACGGGCCATGTCTGTCGCGCGTTGCAGGTCGTTTTGCGCACCGGTCGAAACATCACCGAAGACAATCTTTTCGGCAATGCGTCCCCCCAGCAGGACGTCAAGCCGGTCCAATAGCTCACTCTGTTTCAGGAGGTAGCGGTCCTCGGTCGGGGTCTGCTGCGTGTAGCCCAACGCGGCAACCCCTCGAGGGATGATGGAGACCTTGGAGACCCGGTCGGCCCGAGGGCGGAGTTCCGCCACAATCGCGTGACCAGCCTCGTGGTAGGCGATGGTTTCCTTCTCCTGCGGATTCATCACGCGATTCTTCTTCTCCAAGCCGCCGACAATGCGGTCCAGTGCCTCATCGAAATCGGCCATGTCCACCGCATCCTTGTCTTTGCGGGCGGCTAGGAGCGCCGCTTCGTTGACAAGGTTCGCAAGGTCTGCACCAGCGAATCCTGGCGTTCGAGCGGCTAGCTTGGTTAACTCGACGTCGGGCGCAAGTTTGACGTTCTTGATGTGCACCTTCAGAATTTGTTCGCGGCCCTTCAGGTCCGGGCGGTCCAGGGCGATATGCCGGTCGAACCGTCCTGGTCGAAGTAGCGCCGGGTCGAGAATCTCTGGCCGATTGGTCGCAGCCATGATGATGACCCCTTTGTTGGTATCAAAGCCATCCATCTGGACCAACAGCTGATTCAGTGTCTGTTCGCGCTCGTCGTTGCCGGAGATTGCGTTGAGTGCGCGGGTTTTGCCCAGCGCATCGAGTTCATCGATGAAAATGATGCAGGGCGCCTTGGTCTCGGCCTGGTTGAAGAGGTCGCGAACGCGCGCTGCGCCCACGCCTACAAACATCTCAACGAACTCCGAGCCGCTCATGCTGAAGAATGGAACGCCGGCTTCGCCAGCCACAGCCTTCGCCAGCAGCGTCTTTCCAGTTCCCGGTGCCCCAAGAAGCAGCACCCCCTTGGGAATCTTGCCACCAAGCCGCCGGTAGCGCTCCGGGTCCTTTAGGAAGTTGACGATTTCCGCGAGCTCGCCCTTGGCTTCGTCGATACCGGCAACGTCCGCAAAGGTCACGCCAGTTTCCTTCTGCATGTAAACCTTGGCCTTGCTCTTGCCAATCTCCATCATGCCGCCGGCAGCGCCACCAATCCGCCTAATCATGAAGTTCCAGATTACGAAAAACAGGGCGGCTGGCACAATCCAAGACAGCAAGGTTCCAATCCACTTGCTGTCGGCCTCACCAACAAAGCGGACCTTCGCTGCTTCAAGGTCTTGAACCAGGTTCGGGTCATTTACCCGCAGCGTGGAGAAGGAATGGTCGCCCTTGCCCTCGCGCAGCATCTCGTCGACCTGCTGCTTGGGCAACAGTTTATCGATGCCCTCGGTGCTGAGCGTACCGGTGATGGCCCCCTCTCCTAACGCAACGTTCTTGAGCTTGCCTGCCTTGAGCAGGACCTTGAAGTCGCTGTATGGCAGCGTTTCGACATGAGAGGTGCCTATGTAGCTCTGTATGGCGAGCATCATTACGGCTGCCGCGAGTACATACCAGAGGGAAAACTGTTGTTGACGGGGTTCCATGGGGGCCTTTCATTTTCTTAGCAAACTCAGAGTCCGACGTCCAATACTGTGATGCGGCCGGGAGTCAGTCCAGGGATAAAGCTAGGTCGGGAGAAAGCGAGGTAAGCACGGACAGCGCATCATTCTGCGGGAGGCTGCCGTGCTTTTCTTTTGGAATCGGTTGGGTTGGTGCATCAGTCGTCTCCTTGCAGCATATTCTGTAACCACGCGAAGAAGGCGCCGGCGGCGAAGAACCAGACCGCGAACACGATGGCCGGATAGATGACGGACCACCATGTCAGCGGCTGGGAGGTCTGCAGCCGTCGGAAATCCAACCCATGAAAGAGCATGTTCATGAAGCTCATGAACCACTCAGGGAATGCCAGCCATACGAGCGTACAGAGCGCGTAGAAGAAGACGACGGTGGCCGATAAGGTCACACCTGTTTTGAACGGCTTCATGGCAAGCTCCAGATGGCGGTCAGCGTTTCCGTTCTGCGAGTGAACTTAATGTGGAGTTGTGCGGGGTGTATCGCTTCCCCAATGCGGAAGGAATGGTGGAGTGCGTCGGCAATATTCCTCGTACTCCCTGCCGAACTCCGCAAGGGCTTCGCGCTCCTCTGCCTTGGCAAGTCGAACGTACATCCAGACCAGCACAGGGAACATGAAAAGCGTGACGATTGTGGGCCACTGCAGGAGGAACCCGAACATAATCAGGATGAACGCGACATATTGGGGGTGCCGTATGCGAGCATAGAGCCCGGTGCTGGCCAAGCGGTGTTCCTGCTGCGCCAGATACAGTACCCGCCAGGCGGAGGAGAGCATGATGAAGCCACCAAAAATCAGAATATCGCTCATCAGATGGAACGGCCCAAGGTGCGGGTTGCCGCGCCAACCGAAGAGCATTTCAGGAAGATGTCCGGCATCATGGGAAAGAAAGTCGATGCCAGGGTACTTCGCCGAGAGCCATGGCAAGAGGAAGTAGATGGTCAGGGGGAAGCCATACATCTCGGTAAAGAGCGCCACAATGAACGCGGAGAAAGCGCCAAAGGAGCGCCAGTCACGCTCGGTCTTGGGCTTTGTGAAGCTGAACGCGAAGATGATGAAGATGGCGGAGTTGATAATCACCAGCGACCAGAGGCCGTAGCCGGGTTGTGTATCGTGTTGCATCATCGCTCTCCCTTAGTGTTCATATCTTTCGGCGTTTCGTCTTTTCCATGGCCTTGGCCGTGGCCATGGCCCCCGTGCATGAAGAGGTGCATTAGCGGACAGGCGGCCAGCAGGAGGAACGGCAGGAACTGAATGAAGTGCGCCCGGTGTTCTGTCCACAGGAAATATCCAATTACCAGTAGAAAGCCAATCGTAACGACCTTGGACCTTGAAACCGTTCGTTGGACATGCTCCGGTCCTTCATGATTGTCGTGGTCGTGGTTCATACTTTCCTCCGATGGAATGGACACTATTGACGGTGCCGGCTAACAGCAGCCGTGGTGGCGATGGTGCTGGTGGGCGAATCGTTCAGGGTTTTGCTGAAACACTGTGCGCGAGCTCTCGGATTCGAAGAAGAACGTCTTTCCTTCGAAATTCGCCGTGATGGCGTGGGCGGCATCTACCTTGTTGCCGGTGACGGGGTCGTGTGCATCGTGCACGCTCGCCTGACTTGTGTATGAGACGTCGCGCTTCTCGCTGTTTGGGCGAGCCATGAATCGACGCCACATCAGGAACGCCAATGCCGCAGCAATCAGGAGCCATACCGAATTCTGTGTAAGCCAGTCCATTGACGGACCTCCTCTTCAAGGTTTGTCGCGGCTCTTGAGTTCGCCGTTGACTGCGTTTCGGATGTCCTGTTCACACTGTCGTGAGAGTCGAAGGCTTACCCAGACCACCACGACTGGGCAGGAGAGCAGGAGTAGCGCGACCAGTATCGTGAGTGGGGAAATCCCGAACCAGTACACAATGGCTGCCGCGAGCAACGTTGCAAGGGCGGCGCAAATCCATGCCACCACGTGTTTCATCTCGCCCCCTGGCCAGTAGTAACGACGGGGCCAAGCTTTACGCGTTTGAGTAATGCCGAATTGGCCACCACACTCAGCGACGACAGCGCCATCGCCGCCGCTGCCAGGATTGGGTTAAGCAGACCGAGGGCCGCCACCGGGATGCCGATGGAGTTGTAAATGAACGCCCAAAACAGGTTTTGCTTGATTTTGCGCATCGTCGCACGCGACAACTGGATGGAAGCCGCCACGTCACGCACATCATCGCGGATTAGGATGATGCTGCCCGTTTCTTTAGCAACATCCGAGCCAGAGCCAATAGCAATACCGATGTCGGCTGCCGCCAGCGCCGGCGCATCATTGACCCCGTCACCCACCATCGCTACGACTTCGCCCTGCCGCTGCAGGGTATGGATGGTTTCCACCTTGTCTTCGGGCATCACCTCGGCAATGACCCGGTCGATGCCAACCTGCCGCCCGATGGCTTCGGCGGTGCGGCGGTTGTCACCGCTAAGCAACACAACCTTGACGCCGCGCGCCTTCAATTCAGCTATCGCCTCGGTGGCCTCAGGCTTCACTGTGTCCGCGACAGCAACCACGCCGAATAACTGCTTGTCGCAACCGACGAGCATGGCCGTCTTGCCGTCGGCCTCGAGTTTGACCAGGGCCGCTTCCACCTCGTCGGTTGGAATCGCCTGGCGTGCAAACAACTTCCGGTTACCGAGCCAGACCTGCTTGCCGTCGACGGTGCCGTGAATGCCCATCCCAGAGAGCGCACTGATTGCACTCGCTTTGGGAATGGCAATTGCACGATGTTGGGCCGCGCGGACTATCGCTTCACCAAGTGGGTGCTCGGAACCAGATTCCACAGCCGCGGCGAGCGCCAGCAGTTCCGATTCCTCTCGGCCAGCGAAGGGGAGGATATCGGTCACCGTTGGTTCGCCGCGCGTAATGGTCCCCGTCTTGTCGAAGACGACCGTGGTTAGCTTTTCCGCACGCTCCAGCACTTCACCACCGCGAATCAGGATACCGGCATCTGCCCCTTTGCCGACGCCAACCATCAACGCAGCGGGTGTCGCCACGCCTAGCGCGCATGGGCAGGAGATAATCAGGACGGCCACAAACGCCAGTAAGCCTTGCGGGAAATGGCCGGCGACGGTCCAGCCGACCAGGGCCAACAGCGCGACGGAGACGACCGCCGGAACAAAGTAGCCGGTGACCTGGTCTGCGAGCCGCTGAATTTGCGCGGTACTGGCCTGCGCATCCTCGACCATCTTGACAATCTGTGCGAGCGCTGTATCGGCCCCGATTTTTGTCGCCTGGAAGGTAAAGGCACCGCTACGGTTTAGCGTGCCCCCAATCACGGCGGCGCCTGGCTTTTTCTCAACCGGCATGGATTCACCAGTCAGCATCGACTCATCGACGCTGGACTGCCCATCCACAACCTTGCCGTCCGTGGGAATCTTCTCGCCAGGCTTCACGATGACCGGCTCGCCGACCATGATGCTTTCTGCAGGAATCTCCACTTCCTTCCCATCGCGAAGTACGTGGGCGACGGCAGGACGAAGGTCGAGCAGACGGCGTACTGCAGCGGAAGACTTCTTCTTGATGATTTCCTCCATGTACTTGCCCAGTAGCACAAAGGCAATAATCACCGCCGACACCTCAAAGTAGACATCCCGCTCCGCAATCTTGACTGGCAGCCAGGACGGGAAGAACAGCACGACGACGCTGTAGAAGTACGCGACCGAGGTGCCCAGCGCGATAAGGAAATCCATGTTGATGTTGCGCGTGCGTATCGCGTTCCACGCGCCTTTGTAGAAGCTCCACCCGCCAATGAACTGGACCGGTGTGACCAGGAGGAACAGCCACATACCCCAAGTAAACCAAGGTAAGGCGGGAATCGGCGCCCACGTCAGGAGGGTCGCGCCTGCCGCCAGCGCCAGGAAGGCGCCTGCACGTAGCACCGCCAGCGCGAGCACGCCCGTGAGAGCGATGGTCACGCGCGTCTTCATGGCTTTCATTTCGCTCTCTGGCGACTCGAAAGTTCGAAGACAGCTCTCGCTACAGAAGTAGTACTTGCGATTCCCGCGCTCGGTCGACAGGGCCGTCGTCTTGTCGACCATCATCCCGCAGATGGGGTCCTTGGCGAGCTGCTTCGCCCCGCTGGAAGCCGATGTGGCCGCTGGTGCGGCAGACGCCACAGCAAGCGGGGTTGGAGTGCTTCCAGTACCTGGCGAGCTGAGCTCTTCAGGCGGAGGAGGAATATATTGCGCGGGGTTGACGAGGAAAGCCTGTTCGCAGTGATGGGAGCAGAACCAGTAGCGCTTCTGCTCAACCTCCGCGCTGGCAGCGGCTTCCCCGGGGGAGATTTCCATACCGCAAACCGGGTCCCGCACCGCTTGCGGGGGCGCAGCCGTGCCTTGGGCGGACGCTGGGGCCGTCTGCGCATCGGTAACGCCGTATTTGTCCCCATAAGGGGCAGCGGAGCTCGTGGGCATCACATCCTCTGCCTATGGCGAGTAGCAGCCTGCAACGCATGATTTGCATTTTCAGTATCGGCTCCCATCGAATTTGTCTCTTGATGTCAATCAAGAAGTGCTGCAATTGCGATGATTTAGTGTCGTGGGTGCGGCGGAGTTGACCGCGGAACAACGCAGAATAGGCAGGCGACGTTGACGTTGTCCTGCCGGCACCGATGGCAAGCAGACTGGGTCGGGATTGCAGACCTAAAAGACTGCCACCGTGCCGCTGGTCAGTTCCTTCACCAAGGCAGGAAGCTCCGCCAATTGCTGCCGGACGAGGTAACGGATTTGCTGTTGTCGGGCGGCC
>NZ_JFJV02000164.1:0-11289 GCF_000611145.1 Cupriavidus sp. SK-3
TTCGTCGATAACGCCCATGTCTTCTCCGTTGGCACGTCTGCCGCTTCGCGGCACGTGGCGGATTGGTTGCGCACGCCAGGAACGACAAGTGACTCGATGCTTTGCATCGCGGCACACCATGCAACCACGTCTATTCGAAGTCCGGGTTGCAAAACGCTGTGAGCTTGGCGCGCTGGCCCGATTCGCCAAACATGCTACTGGGTGAGTGCGGAAATGATCAATCGGACGTGTCCTATTCTTTGAAGAAATTTAAAAACAATTTCCGTTATGGATCACCGTTTAGTCGCAATGCCAACGATGGAAGGCGGGGCTGCATGCCGGCATGCTCGGAATGACATTACCTTCGTGAGACGCCTTTCTGGTGGCGTGTGCGCAGCTACGGCAGTATGGCGGCAGCCCGTGAAACGATGACGAAATGCCAGTGCCTATTCGAAAATCGGAATGCAAAATGCCGTGAAATTTCTCGATCCGCTCTGATGCGGCAGGCATGCTACCGGGGAATTTCCGCAATGAATATTCGGAAATTTCCTATTATTCGATGGGCCTCGCCGGGCACCCGCAGGAAGTATGCCTGGCATGCGCCACCGCAGGCGTTCCGTTGTTCATCCGGATCCGTCATGGTCTTCGCTCCGTTGTTTACTCGTCCTATTTTTTTCAACGGGCATCCATGCTACCAATCACGGCGCACCGCCCTATTGATCGTTGATCGAGCGACGGTGGCAGCCGAAGTGCTTGTTCCATTCACGCCGTTGCTGCCCACCAGCAGGCGCATCGGTTCGCCGATGCGCGAGGCGCGGGCAACTTCACCTCAGCTCCTGCGCGCGGCGGCTCAACCTCGTCTAGCTGGGTATTAGGGACTGGCAAGTCGGGAAATGCGAGCACGCGCCTCGCCGGTTGTAGCCGTACGGAGCGCCCCCTGCGGGCGGGCCAAGCCAGCCCGCGATGCGAAGCTGGCCGCGCAGGCGTACCTGAGCGTACCGGCCGCCCCGGGGCCTACTTCGCCGCCGGACGCCTTGCCAGCTGACGGTAGCGCGTCAGCGCCCATAGCGGGAAATAGGCGGTGTAGCCGTGGTACTTGAGATAGTAGATGCGGGGGAACCCCGGCGCATTGTGCGACGGATGCTGCCAGAGGCCGTTGCCAGCCTGGCAGTCCAGCAGGTAAGCGATGCCCCTGCGCACCGCGGGCGTATCCACCTCGCCCACGGCGAAGAGGGCCAGCAGCGCCCAGGCGGTGCAGTTGGGCGTGCTCTCGCCCCCATTGGTGCCCGCCAGCGACGGGTCGAAGTAGCTGTCGTTGGTCTCGCCCCATCCGCCGTCGGCGTGCTGGCAGCGTAGCAGCCAGTCGACTGCCTTGCGGATATAGGGCTGGCGCACGTCCTCGCCCACCAGCGCCAGGCCCGCCAGCACGCTCCACGTGCCATAGATGTAGTTGCTGCCCCAGCGCCCCCACCAGGCGCCGTCGGCGCGCTGCGTGCGGCGCAGATAGGCCACGCAGCGCTCGACGGCGGCGGCGTGCGTTTCGCGGTTTCCGCTCAGGCCGATGCATAGCAGCACGCGGCCGGAAACGTCCTCGGTGGGCGGATCCAGCAGGGCGCCATGGTCGGCGAAGGGGATGCGGTTCAGGTACTCGCGGTCGCAGTTGGCATCGAAGGCGCCAAAGCCGCCATTGCGCGATTGCAGGCCCACCATCCATTTCACGGCGCTCGCGACCGCGTCCTGGTAGCGCTCGGGCGGGCCGACACGGCGTGCACGCACAGCCAGCATGGCGGCCACCACGGCGCTGTCGTCGATGTCCGGATAATAGGCATTGGCGTACTGGAATGCCCAGCCGCCGGGCTGCACCGACGCCTGCACGTGCTTGCCCCAATCGCCGCGCAGGTCTCGCACCTGCCGTACTTCCAGCCAGTCGTAGGCGCGCTGCACCGCCTGCTGTGTGCGCGCGTCGGTGCCGGCGTGCTGCAAGGCCATGATGCTCCAGGCGGTATCCCACACCGGTGACAGACAGGGCTGGCAATAGGCCGAGCCGTCGGCGCGGCGCACCACGAGCTTGCGGATGGCGGCCAGGCAGGTTGCGCGTGCCGGATCGGTCTTCGGCACGCCGAGCAGCGCCATCATCTCGTACCAGTACACCATCGGCGGAAAGATGCCGCCCAGGCCATCCTCGCCGTTCATGCGCTCCACGCACCAGGCTTGCGCCCGGGCGATGGCCCGCCGGCGCACCGCGGAGGGAATCAGCGGCTCGATCGCGCGGGCCAGCTTGTCGGCCACCAGGAAGGCCTTGCGCATCAGGCCCTCGCGGGAGAAATAGTGCCGCTCGCGCTCGGGCGGCGTGACGAACAGCTCGCTGACCCCGACACCGTGCGGATTGGCGGCCTTGGCCCGCAACGAGCACAGCACCGTCAGCGGCACCAGCGTGGAGCGCGCCCAGTAGGCCATCTTGTCCAGATGCACCGGCGCCCAGCGAGGGAACAGGATGAGCTCGACCGGCACGAAGGGCGTGGCGCGCCAAGGCACCTGCCCGAACGTGGCCAGGAGGATGCGGGTGAAGACATTGGCCTTGGCGGCCCCGCCCTGCGCCAGGATGGCGCGGCGGGCCTGGACCATGTGCGGGGCATCGGGGTCGTCGCCGGCCGCCTTCAGCGCGAAATAGGCCTTGACGCTGCACGACACGTCGAGCGCGCCGCCGTGGTACTGGTCCCAGCCACCATGACGGTCTTGCCTCTGGATGCTTCGCAGGTAGACCGCCATCGCCGCCTGCAAGTCGGCATCGATCTCGTCCACGAAGTGCATCATCAGGATGTACTCCGCGGTAATGGTGGCATCCGACTCCAGTTCGAAGCACCAGTGGCCGTCGCCATGTTGGTGGCTCAGCAGGGCCTCGCGGGCCGCGTCGATGGCGCGGTGCAGATCCGCGTCAGCGTCCTGCCAGGCGTTGAGCTGAGCGTTTGGCTGTGTATTCAGTTGGGCATTCGGTCGGGTATTCAACCGGGCGTTCGATCGTGCGTTCATTGCGGCTGGCTCCGCGTCATCTGGTCCAGCTGGCGCAGGACCTCCGCCCTCAGGCCGGCATCCATCGACTGGCTGCCCAGCAGGTCGGCGAGCCACAGCCCGTCGGCAGCCAGGCGGCAAATCATCAGCCTCGCCGCCTCTGCCGCGGGCAGGGGATCGGGGCTTGCGATTTCGGCAATGCGTGGTGCCCAGCGATCGCGCGTATCGGCGTCGGTCAGCATCAGCGCCAACAGCAGATGCAGATAGCTGGCGGCGTCCTCTTTCCTCTCCTCCTTCAACGTCGCCCGCATATAGGCCCGCGCCGCGCGGCCCTCGGCCTGCGCGTCGCTGGCGATTGCAGCGGCCACATCGGCGTTGAATGTCTCAACCGCGTCGTCGAAGAGCGCGTCCAGCAGCGCCTGCTTGTTGCGGAAATGATGCTGCAGGCCACCCTTGCTGACGCCGGCACGCGCCGCCACCGCATCCAGCGTCACGGCGCGCAGGCCGGATTCGAGGGCGAGCTGGGCCGCGGATTGCAATAGCTGCGGGCGCAGCACGTCGGGCTGCTTCTTTCGGCGGTGTGCTTGTGTCATGGGCGCGGATCATACCATCCGGCCGGATTGTTTTGCCACAAGACGCGCTGCGGGCTGGCCACGCTAAGAGTCCGCTTCAGAATGAAGTTTCCTCTCACCGCAGCAGACCTGCCGGGGGCCAGCGCCAGCCCGCGCAACCAGCGCCCCGCGCGCCCTCTCACTGCTCCCGCTTATCCTCCACAACCGCATCCATCCCGCTCCGCTCGATCTCCCCTCTTGCCGCGGGCGAAGCCAGATATCGAATCAACGCGCGCCCGGCCTCCGGATGCTCCGCGCCCACCGGCACACCCGCCGCAAAGCTGGTCACCTGCTGCACCGCCTCCGGAATCTTCCCGACAAACGTGGTCCCCTCCACCGGCAGCAACTCGCTGACCTGCTGCAAGCCGATCTCATAGTCGCCCCGCGCCACCACGCTGCCCACGGGAATCTTCTCGATCATATGGGCGCGCCCCTTGACCTGTTCCTCGATACCCAGTTTCCTGAACATCTCCTTCTCGACATACACACCGCTGGCGCTATCGGAATAGGCAATGGAGCGCGCCTCCAGCAACGTCTTGCGGAACGCATCCACCGTGCTGATATCCGGCTTTGGCGCGCCGGCGCGCACCGACAGGCCGATGCGCGAATCGGCCAGGGCTACCCGGCTATCCGGCACCACCTTGCCTTGCCGGATCAATTCATCCAGTGCGTAGCCAACCATGATCACCACATCGGCATGCTCGCCGCGCGAGAGCCGGTTGGGAATCGCCTCGGGAGACTTGCCCATCGACGGGCCCCACGCGGTTGACAAGGTATTGCCCGTGGCCTTCTCGAAGCCGGGTCCGAGTGCCTTGTAGGCTGCGGTGAAGCCGCCCGAGTTCATGACCTTGACCTCCTCGGCCAGTGCATTGCCGGCGCCCAGCGCAAGGCTGGCCACGCCGGCCAGCACCAGCGCCAGCAACGGCCGCTTGCGGGAATCATGGGAGTTCGAAGGATGACTGCGGAGGGACGTGACGACGGGGCTGGGCACTGCGGCGGACGACATGGGCATATGCGCTCTCGATGGGCATTGAAATGGGAAACGGGAAACGGGAACAGAAAAAAGACAAAAGACCTGCCCGCATCGGTCTCCGAGGGCAGGCAGGTCATTCTATGCAGGCGCCGCGCGCCGCGATAATGCAATCTTTTTTAGCTTTGATCGCTTTCACGCATCAATGCCCGCGCCCGGCCCCGCCCTGGCACCGCCTGCGCGACCATCTCGTACAACGCCTGCGCATGCGGCGACAGCACGCGACCCCGGCGCCGCAGGATCCCCAGCATGCGGGAGACCGCGGGCTCGCGCAGGGGCACGGCAGCCAGCCCCGAGCGATCGCCGTCGGGCAGCGCCAGCCGTGGCACCGCCGCCACGCCCAGGCCGGCCTCCACCAGCGCCAGCACGCTGCTGACGTGGCGTACCTCGTAAAAGGCCGCCGGCCGCCGCGGCGCCTCCGCCAGGGCGAGATCCAGCATCAGGCGGTTGCCGCTGGACTTGGCCAGGGCCACCAGCGTGTGCCCGGCCAGTTCGGCCCATTTCACCGAGCGCCGCCGCGCCAGCGGATGGTCGCCGCGGCAGGCCAGCACAAACGGATCGCGCAGCAACGGTTCGAACAGCAGATCGGCTTCCTGCGTGCCGATGAAGTTCAGGCCGAAATCCGCCTCCCCGCTGGCCACGCTGTGCAGGACGACGTTAGCGCCCTCGTCCACCATCTTGACGCGGACATTCGGATACTGCGCATGAAAACGCCCGATCACCGCCGGCAGGAAATAATGCGCGGCCGAGGGCACGCAGGCGACGGTCACTTCGCCGGCTCGCGCCGTGGCGGCATCGCCGATACCAAGTAGCGAGGACTCCACTTCCGCCAGCAACGCGCGCGCCTTGCCAACAAATTCCCGTCCCACCACGGTAAGGGTGACGCGGCGCGTGGTGCGCTCGAACAGCTTGACGTTAAGCGCCGCCTCCAGTTTCTCGATGCGGCGCGACAGCGCCGGCTGGGACAGGCTGAGGGCTTCGGCCGCAGCGCGAAAGCCGCCTTGCTCGACCACCGCCACCATGGCCTGCAAGTCGCCGAGGTCAAATCTGATCTGTTGCATGGTGTTCCAGGCTGCGGCAATGAAAACAAGAGGAGAAGAGGAGAAGAGCCGGATGACCGCAGTACGGCAAGCGTCGGGATATTGATGCGCCGTACCGATCAACGCGCCTGCCTGCCATTCTAGCCGCCGGGCCGGACAGCGCAGCGGCATGTCAACGGGCTACCCCCCTCGTGCGTAGGTGGGTAGCGGCGACGCCGCTAGGGTATTCTCCGGAGCTTCGCGCCCGTCCGGGCGCCCCGCCACACTCAGGCGACACAACCGGAGGAATTCAGCAGATGTCGGACCCGTTCGCCCTGCTAGCCGTCACGACGCTGCTCAGCGTCATGATGCTGGCGATCGTCTGGTCGCTGCGCCGCTGCGGCCAGCCCGGCGTGAGGCATTGGTGGCAGGCCAACCTGACGGCCATGGTGGCGCTCGTGCTGTTTACGCTGCGTGGCCGGATCCCCGATATCCTGTCGATCGTGGTAGCCAACGGCGCGCTGGCGTGGGCGCTGGCGCTGTTCCACGCCGGCATCGCGCGCTTCTGCGGGCGCGAGCCGCCCTGGCGGGCAATGGCAGCGGCGACCCTCGCCGTGGTGGCCGGCGTCGTGACGTGGCGCTATATCTACAATGACTTCAACGCGCGCGTTGTCGTCGTTTCGGTATTCCATGCCGTGCTGTGCGCCTGCGTGGGGTACGTGCTGGTGCGTTACCGCCCGCGCGCCCGCCCCACCAGCCACTACCTGACCACGGCCGGTTTCGCCTTTTTCCTTGCCGCCGCGCATGCCCTGCGCGGCATCTTGTCGGCGCTCTCGGTCATGGACGACCCGTCCACCATGACCTCGCCCGGACTGAATGCCGCCTTTCTCGTGCTGGGTGCGATGGCCACACCGGGTCTCACCATGGGCGCGGTGCTGATGATCCACGATGCGATGGTGCGCCGGCTCGAAGCCATCGCCAACAGCGACTACCTGACCGGCACCATGTCGCGCAAGGCTTTCGAGGAGGAAGCCAGGCGCGAACTTGCCCGCGCCGCCCGGGGCGGGCACCCGCCGGTGCTGCTGATCGTCGACATCGACCACTTCAAGTCGGTCAACGACACGTTCGGCCATGCCGCCGGCGACGCCGTGCTGGTCGAGTTCGCGCGGCTTGTCACCGCCAGCCTGCGCGCGCCCGACCGCATCGGCCGCATGGGCGGCGAGGAATTCGTCGTGCTGTTGCCCGCCAGCTCGCTGGAGGACGCCCGCCACGTCGCGGAGCGCATCCGCTCGCTGGCCGGAGCCAGCCCCGTTGGCGGCCCGTTCGGCACGGTGCGCTATACCGTGAGCGGCGGCTATGCCGCATGGCAGCCCGGCGAGAGCCTGCCGGAACTCACCGCGCGCGCCGATACCGCGCTTTATATGGCCAAGCTCTCGGGGCGCAACCGCGTGCTGCCGCATACGGCTGCCCCTGACGTCATGCCGCACGCCGCTCCGGCACAGGCGGCGCAACCCTCCGCCACGGCCCCATCCGGCGAGCGCCAGCGCCGTTAGGGCATCGCGGGCGTCGTGGCCCGATACGCGCCCGGCCGTAGCCCGGTCCAGCGGCGGAACGCGCGGTGGAAAGCCCCGGGCTCGGCAAAACCAAGTTCGGCGGCGATCTCCGCCAGCGGGCGGCTGGAGTGGCTGAGCGCCTCGATGGCCAGATCGCGCCGCAGTTCGTCCTTCAGTTGCTGGTAGGTGCCGCCCTCCTCCATCAGCCGGCGCCGCAACGACGATGACGACATATGGACATCGTGCGCCAGCCGGTCGAAGGTGGGCCACTGTTCCGGCGGCTGGGCACGCAACTGGCGGCGCACGCGGGCCATGATGCTGCCCCGGTCGCTGTACTTGACCACCACGTTGTGGGGCGCGTCGCGCAGGAAGGCCTTGAGGCTGCGCTCGTCCTGGTGGACCGGCTGGTCCAGCCAGGCCGCGTCGAACACCAGCGCCGTGGCCGGTTGGCCGAACGCCAGGTGGCGCGAGTACATCAGCCGGTATTCCGCGCTGTAGGCCGGCTCGGGATAGCTGAACGCCGCCAGCAGGACCGGCACGCGCCGGCGCAGCAGCCAGCTCATCAACCCGTGCAGCATGATCAGCATGGTCTCCTGGGCAAACACGCCCGGCGGCCGTGCCGATGGCGCCGTGAGCACCAGCGCCGCCCGCCGGCGCTGGCCCGTCCCGCCGCCGCCCTGGCCGCCTTCGCGCTCCAGGCGCACGCCGATATCGTCGAGCAGCAGCCCGAAATAGCGCACCACCCGCTCCAGCCCCTGCGCCAGCGTCTTGCTGCCCGCGACGGCGTGGCACAGCATGGCAAAGCTGCCGCATTTCATGCGGCGCGAATCCTGGCCGAAGAATTCATCGTCGAGCGCGGCGGCCACTTCCAGCCACAGGGCGCTGTAGCTTGCGGCGGACACCCGCGCCTGCGGCACCGCCAGCAGCGCCGGCGCGATGCCCGCGGCCTGCAACACCGGCTCCGGCGCGATA
Organism: Cupriavidus sp. SK-3; assembly: GCF_000611145.1. Lineage (NCBI taxonomy): Bacteria > Pseudomonadati > Pseudomonadota > Betaproteobacteria > Burkholderiales > Burkholderiaceae > Cupriavidus > Cupriavidus sp. SK-3. Next base: position 8,174 of record NZ_JFJV02000164.1, read on the forward strand.
CCGCGCGCTCGCAGGCCTGCGATGGCGTGATGCACGAAGCAAATGGCGACGCTGTGTTTTTCCATGGAATGCAACGATCGGTACGGTTCGGTTTGCCTGCCCTGGCTTGCCGGCAGTGGCAAACGAGTTCAGCAAGGTTGGCGGATTCTGGCATAGGAGCGCCCCCGCTGTCTTCCTACACTTGCTGCCATGCCCCCCGCCCACAGCGGGCCACCCGACCAACCGCCAGACGCCGCGATCGCGTGCCAACCCCACGCCGGTCCCGGCGCAACCCGAGCCGCCATGCACCAAGAATTCAGCGAACAGCAAGCCATGATCCGCGACACCGCGCGCGCCTTCGCCAGCGAACGGCTGGCGCCGGACGCCGCGGCCTGGGACCGTGCCGGCCAGTTGCCGCCGGAGGTCGTGGCGGAAATGGGCGCGCTCGGCCTGCTCGGCATGATCGTGCCAGAGGAATGGGGCGGCACGTATACCGACTACATCGCCTATGCGCTGGCCATCGAGGAGATCGCCGCGGGCTGCGCCGCCTGCGCCACGCTGATGAGCGTGCACAACTCGGTGGGCTGCGGTCCCATCCTGCACTACGGCACCGAGGCGCAGAAGGCGCGCTACCTGCCTCGCCTGGCCAGCGGCGAGATGATCGGCGCGTTCTGCCTGACCGAGCCGCAGGCCGGCTCGGAGGCGCATAACCTGCGCACCCGTGCCCGCGCCACCGACGACGGCTGGGTGCTGTCCGGCTCCAAGCAATTCGTCACCAACGGGCAGCGCGCCGGCGTGGCCATCGTGTTTGCCGCCACCGAGCCGGAGCAAGGCAAGCGCGGCCTGTCCGCCTTTGTCGTGCCTACCGATACACCCGGTTTCATCGTGCACGCGCCGGAACGCAAGCTCGGCATCCGCGCCTCCGACACCTGCGCCATCACGCTGGAAGACTGCCGCGTGCCGCACGACGCGCTGCTCGGCGAGCCCGGCGAAGGCCTGCGCATTGCCTTGTCGAACCTGGAAGGCGGGCGCATCGGCATCGCCGCGCAAGCGCTCGGCATCGCCCGCTCCGCCTTCGAAGCCGCCTGCCGCTATGCCGCCGAGCGCGTGCAGTTCGGCCGCCCGCTGCGCGAGCACCCGCCGATTGCCAACATGCTGGCCGACATGGCTACCGAGCTGAACGCCGCGCGCCTGCTGGTGCACCGCGCCGCGCATATGCGTACCGCAGGCCAGCCCTGCCTGTCGGAAGCCTCGCAGGCCAAGCTCTACGCCTCTGAACTGGCCGAACGCGTGTGCTCCAAGGCGCTGCAGATCCACGGCGGCTACGGCTACCTGGAAGACTACCCGGTCGAGCGGCACTACCGCGACGCCCGCATTACCCAGATCTACGAAGGCACCAGCGAGATCCAGCGCATGCTGATCGCGCGCACCCTTTGAGCGGCGTGCCTGCTCCTTTCCAGCATTGACCCACCAAAACCCAGAACCGACGGAGACCACCCAATGAGTGCCCAGCCCGCTTCCGCAAACACCGCCGCCGTGCCCACCGTCAAGCTGTTGATCAACGGCGAGTGGGTGGAGTCCGCCGCCACCGAGTTCCGCCCGGTGGTCAATCCCGCCACGCAGGAAGTACTGGCGCAGGTTCCTTTGGCCACGGCGGCCGAAGTCAATGCGGCCGTCGGCGCGGCGCATCACGCCTTTGCCACCTGGCGCCACACGCCGCTGGGCGCGCGGCTGCGCATCATGCTCAAGTACCAGGCGCTCATCCGCGAACACAGCAAGCGCATCGCCGCCATCCTCACCGCCGAGCAGGGCAAGACCCTGGCCGATGCCGAAGGCGATATCTTCCGCGGCCTGGAAGTGGTGGAGCACGCCTGCTCTATCGGCACGCTGCAGCAAGGCGGCTTTGCCGAGAACGTGGCGGCCACCGTGGATACCTACACCCTGCAGCAGCCGATCGGCGTCTGCGCCGGCATCACGCCGTTCAACTTCCCGGCCATGATCCCGCTGTGGATGTTCCCGATGGCGATCGTGTGCGGCAACACCTTCGTGCTCAAGCCGTCGGAACAGGATCCGCTGTCCACCATGGAACTGGTCAAGCTGGCCGTCGAAGCGGGCGTGCCGGCCGGCGTGCTCAACGTCGTGCACGGCGCGCGCGAGGTGGTCGATGCCCTGTGCACGCACCCGGACATCAAGGCCGTTTCCTTCGTCGGCTCCACCGCCGTGGGCACCCACGTCTACAACCTGGCCGGCGCGCACGGCAAGCGCGTGCAATCGATGATGGGCGCCAAGAACCACGCCGTGGTACTGCCCGACGCGCACCGCGAGCACACCCTCAACGCCCTGGCCGGCGCGGCGTTCGGCGCCGCCGGCCAGCGCTGCATGGCAACCTCGGTGGCGGTGCTGGTAGGCGCCGCACGCGACTGGCTGCCCGATCTGGTCGCCAAGGCCAGGACGCTCAAGGTCGGCGCCGGCAGCGAGCCCGGTGTCGATGTCTGCCCGGTGGTATCGGTAGCGGCCAGACAACGTGTAACCGGCCTGATCGAAGCCGGCGAGCGCGAGGGCGCCACCCTGCTGCTGGACGGCCGCAACGTGCAGGTACCCGGCTACCCCGACGGCAACTTCATCGGCCCGACCGTATTCGCCGACGTCACCACGGAAATGTCCATCTACACGCAGGAAATTTTCGGCCCGGTGCTGGTAGTGATCGCAGTCGACACACTCGACGAAGCCATCGCGCTGGTCAACCGCAACCCCTTCGGCAACGGCACCGGCGTATTCACCCAAAGCGGCGCTGCGGCCCGCAAGTTCCAGAGCGAGATCGACGTCGGCCAGGTCGGCATCAACATCCCCATCCCGGTACCCGTGCCCTACTTCAGCTTCACCGGCTCGCGCGGCTCCAAGCTGGGCGACCTGGGCCCCTACGGCAAGCAGGTGGTGCAGTTCTATACCCAGACCAAGACCGTGACCGCACGCTGGTTCGACGACGCGACGGTAAACGATGGAGTGAATACGACCATCAGCTTGCGGTAAAGCAAAGGGCGGCAGGCAGAGGGCAAGCCCCGGAAATATGAAGGCGCTGCCCTTTGCCAGCACGATGCAAAGCGAGCCCCCAAGCGATGCGAAGCGAGCCGTGAAGG
>NZ_JFJV02000165.1:0-860 GCF_000611145.1 Cupriavidus sp. SK-3
CCACCCACCCGCCCACTCACCCGGCAAGGAGAATGCAATGCCTGTCTTAGTCAATGGCGTCGAACTGGAAGACGCTGAAATCGAGCGCGAACTGGCTCGCCATAGCGGCTCGCCCGAGCCCACCCGGCATGCCGTGGTTGCCCTTATCCTGCGCCATCTGGTGCGTGCGCAAGCGCGGCAGCTCGGCCTGCCCGGCGACGACGACGAGGCACTGACGGCGGCCCTGCTCGAGCGGGAGGTCGGGCTGCCCGAGCCGGACGAGGCCAGTTGCCGCCGGCATTACGATAACCACTTGGAGCGCTTCCGCGAGGGCGAATGGGTCGAGGCCGAGCACATCCTGTTCCAGGTGACCCCACGCGTCCCGCTCGACGCGCTGCGCGCAACGGCCGAGGCCACCCTCGCACAGGTGCTGGCTGATCCCCCGGCATTCGCCGGGCTGGCCAGGGCCAGTTCCAACTGCCCGACCGGTGCCGGCGGCGGGCGCCTTGGCCGTGTGTTCCGCGGCGAGACCGCGCCCGAGTTCGAGCGCGCCATCTTCGCGGCGCGCCACCCCGGCGTGCTGGCCCGGCTGGTTGAAACGCGCTATGGCCTGCACGTGGTGCGGGTCGTCGAGCGCTGCGAAGGCGTGCAGTTGCCGTTCGACGCCGTGCGGCAATCCATCGCGCGCGCCCTCGCGGCGGCGGCGCGCGACCGCGCCTGGAAGCAGTATGCAAGCCTGCTGATCGGCGGCGCCAGCATTGAAGGGATCGACCTGGGCGGCGCCGAAACGCCGCTGGTGCAATAGACAACATCAACTTCCACCTCCACCTCCACCTCCACCTCCGGCAACTGGCACTGGCATTGGCATTGGCACTGGCGAA
>NZ_JFJV02000166.1:0-1474 GCF_000611145.1 Cupriavidus sp. SK-3
TAGTCTTACTGTGTCATAAAATATAGTGCATTATATGTACGTCTTCATTCGCGGTGGAGAGTGCATGAGCACAGACGACAGATTCGCGCAGTACATGAACTACTTGGCGCAAGGATTGGGGCATGCAGATCGCCGGGCCGGGCTCGAAAGCTATTGCACTGGCCTGATGCTTCCGCTTTCACGAAAGAGTGTGGAGCCGATGGCAGCACGGGTTGATCCGCTGCGTGCCAGCGCCCGGCATCAATCGTTGCATCACTTCGTGTCCAAATCTGATTGGTCGGACGGGGTCTTACTGAGGCAAGTCCGGGAATGGGTGCAGCCTTTGCTGCAAGCGCAAACCGGTCGCTATTGGATCATTGACGACACGGGCTTCCCGAAGAAAGGCAAGCATTCAGTGGGTGTGGCGCGCCAATACTGCGGCCAGCTTGGCAAACAGGATAATTGCCAGGTAGCAGTCAGCTTGTCGCTGGCTACAGAGCAGGGCAGCCTCCCCATTGCCTATCAGCTCTATCTCCCGAAGGAGTGGGCTGCCGACGAGACTCGCCGCCAGAAGGCCGGCGTGCCTGCCGATGTCACGTTCGCTACCAAGCCGGAGATTGCCCTGGCGCAGGTTCGGGAGGCAATTACCGCCGGCGTGCCTGCCGGAGTCGTGCTGGCCGACGCTGCGTATGGCGATGAAACCGGGTTTCGCGAAAGCCTGACCGAGTTGGGGCTGCTTTATGCCGTCGGGATTCGCTCCGTGACGACAGTCTGGCCGCCTGGCGTCTCGCCACTACCGGCCAAACCAGCGAGCGGCCCGGGTAGGCCGCCGAAGTTGCTGCGTCGCGCACGGGGCCATGAACCGGTTTCGGCGAAGACGCTGGCAATGGCATTACCCGCGAGTGCTTACCAGGTGGTGACTTGGCGGGAAGGCACCAATACGGCCCTTTCATCGCGATTTGCGGCCGTGCGAGTTCGCCCGGCACATCGGGACTATTGGCGCAGCACCGTGCGTGACGAAGAATGGTTGCTGGTTGAGTGGCCGCATGGCGAAGCTGAACCAACCAAATACTTCTTGTCTACAGCACCAGTCGATGCGCTGATAGAGGAACTGGTGTTTGTGACCAAAATGCGTTGGCGCATTGAGCGCGATTACCAAGACTTGAAACAAGAACTCGGTCTTGGCCACTACGAAGGTCGGGGCTGGCGCGGATTCCACCACCATGCGACGCTGAGTATCGCGGCCTATGGCTTTCTGATGGCCGAACGACTCACTGCAGACAAGCCCGAAGGGAGTAAAAAAAACTTCCTCGAACGCCAAATACCTGCGCTTCCCGCAGATTACATCCCCCGTGGCAGCCCTGCGCGCGCAGCGACACGTAACTGATTCAATCGCCACGCTGCGTCATCAACTTAGCTTCCACCTGATGCGCAGCCTTGGGCTTTGCCCCTGTTGCGCGTCAGGCTGACCAACCGAATTTGTGACACAGTAAGA
>NZ_JFJV02000167.1:0-10960 GCF_000611145.1 Cupriavidus sp. SK-3
CCGCTGCGCCGGCGCCCGCGCCCGCAGCGGGCGGCGGGTTGAAGGTGACGCTGATCAAGGTATCGCCGTCCGACCAGGCGCTGTTGCGCGAAGAGCTCGCCAACCTGGGCGAGATCACGGGCCAGCAGGAAGTGGGCGGCGATCTCACCGTCTGGCTGCAGAGCCAGTGCAGCGCCGACGACATCATCGCCGTGTGCTGCTTCGTCGTCGACGGCGACCAGATCTTGGTGGAAGCGGCGGACGCGCCGGCTGCTGCGGCTGCCCCGGCAGCAGCGGCACCGGCTCCCGCTCCGGTTCCGGCTCCCGCAGCCGCTGCACCGGCGGCAGCGGCGGCCGCCGCGGCACCGGCTCCCGCCAAGGAAAAGGCCAAGGCGCAGCCCGCTGCCGCGGCTCACGCACAGGAGTCCGGCTCCATCCGTGTGCCGACCGAAAAGGTCGACCAGATCATCAACCTGGTGGGCGAGCTGGTCATCACGCAATCGATGCTGGCGCAGACGGCCTCGGCGCTCGATCCGGTGCTGTTCGACCGGCTGTTCTCCGGCATGGGCCAGCTTGAGCGCAATGCGCGCGACCTGCAGGAAGCCGTGATGTCGATCCGCATGATGCCGATGGACTACGTGTTCTCGCGCTTCCCGCGCCTGGTGCGCGACCTGGCCGGCAAGCTGGGCAAGCAGATCGATCTGGTCACCTTCGGCAAGGCCACCGAGCTTGACAAGAGCCTGATCGAACGCATCATCGACCCGCTCACCCACCTGGTGCGCAACAGCCTGGACCACGGCATCGAGACACCGGACCTGCGCGTTGCCGCGGGCAAGGAACCCACCGGGCAGCTGATCCTGTCGGCGCAGCACCACGGCGGCAACATCGTCATTGAAGTGAGCGACGACGGCGGCGGCCTGCGCCGCGACAAGATCCTCGCAAAGGCGCTGCAGAACGGCCTGCCGGTGTCCGAGAACATCAGCGACGAGGAAGTCTGGCAGCTGATCTTCGCGCCGGGCTTCTCCACCGCCGAAGCGGTGACCGACCTGTCCGGCCGCGGCGTGGGCATGGACGTGGTCAAGCGGAACATCCAGGAAATGGGTGGCCACGTCGAGGTCACGTCGCGCCCTGGCCAGGGCACCACCACCCGCATCGTGCTGCCGCTGACGCTCGCGATCCTGGACGGCATGTCCGTCAAGGTGGGCGCGGAAACCTTCATCCTGCCGCTGAACTGCGTGATGGAGTCGCTGCAGCCCAAGCCGGAAGACGTGCACACGGCTGCCAACAACGACCGCGTCATGCATGTGCGCGGCGAGTACCTGCCGTTGCTGGAACTGCATCGCGTGTTCAACGTGGCCGATGCCGTGCATGAGCCGACCCAGGGCATCGCCGTGATCCTGCAGGCCGAAGGCAAGCGCTTCGCGATGCTGGTGGACCAGCTGATCGGCCAGCACCAGGTCGTGCTGAAGAATCTCGAAACCAACTACCGCAAGGTGCCTTGCATTTCCGCCGCCACCATCCTCGGCGACGGCAGCGTGGCACTGATCGTGGACGTCGGTGCGCTGCAGCGCACCGGTGTGCGCCGCCAAGACCCGGCGCTTGCTTAACGCTCAGGAGAACAAGACATCATGGCCGGCATCGGACACATCGATACCCCGGGGAGCGAAGCCTCCGGGCAGGAATTCCTGGTTTTCACGCTGGGGAGCGAAGAATATGGCATCGACATTCTCAAGGTGCAGGAGATCCGCGGCTACGACGCGGTGACCCGCCTGGCGAACGCGCCTGACTTCATCAAGGGCGTGACGAATCTGCGCGGCGTGATCGTGCCGATCGTCGACCTGCGCCTGAAGTTCCGGCTCGGCAACGTGCGCTATGACCACCAGACCGTGGTCATCATCCTCAATATTGCCGGACGTGTCGTCGGCATCGTGGTGGATGGCGTTTCGGATGTGCTGACCCTGACCGGCGAAGCCATCAAGCCGGCACCGGAGTTCGGCGTTTCGGTCTCGAACGAGCACCTGACCGGCCTCGGTACCGTCGACGGCCGCATGCTGATCCTGATCGACATCGAAAAACTGATGACCAGCCCGGAAATGGAACTGGTGGAAGCCGAGTTCGCCTGATCCCGCATTCCGGTACGCGCAAACACGCCAAAGCGCGCATTAGCAAGACCACGGCCAACCGCCCTCGCAACACATGACGCAGCCTCGACCAACCGCCTTTGCCGCCGGCCCGCAATCGGCGCAACCCGCTTCCATGCGGCGCGACGAGCCGCGTGACTTCCTGCTGACCGAGCGCGACTTCGAAAAGATCCGCGCCATGATCCATCGCCGCGCGGGTATCTCGCTCGGCAGCCACAAGCGGGAGATGGTGTACAGCCGGCTGGCGCGGCGCCTGCGCACGCTGCAGCTCGTCGACTTCGGCACCTACCTGGCCATGCTCGATGCCGACAATGGCTCGGACGAGTGGGAGTTCTTTACCAACGCGCTCACCACCAACCTGACATCGTTCTTCCGCGAGGCGCATCATTTCCCCTTGCTGGCGGAGCATGCCAAGAAGATCGGGCGGCCATACTCCGTATGGTGCTCGGCCGCGTCGACCGGCGAGGAGCCATACTCCATCGCCATCACGCTGGCCGAAGCGCTGGGTGAGCGTGCCGCCACCGTGCTCGCCACGGACATCGATACGCAGGTACTGGCCAAGGCCCGCTCCGGGGTCTATACCAGCGAGCAGGTGAACAAGCTCTCGCAGGAACGGCTCAAACGCTTCTTCCTCAAGGGCACTGGCCAGCGCGCGGGCGCGGTCAAGGTCAAGCCGGACCTGGCAAGCACCATCAGTTTCGAGCCGCTCAACCTGCTGGCGCCGGACTGGGGGATTCGCGAGAAGTTTGACGCGATCTTCTGCCGCAACGTGATGATCTATTTCGACAAGCCCACCCAGGGCAAGATCCTGGAGCGCTTCGTGCCGCTGCTCAAGCCGCACGGGCTGCTATTCGCGGGCCACTCGGAGAATTTCTCCTACGTGACGCGCGCGTTCCAGCTGCGCGGGCAGACCGTGTATGAACTGGCGCCGCCTTCGGCCCGGCTGGGAGGTTCGTGATGCGCACCCCCCAGTTGCCTGAAGCGATCGCCACCCGCAGCTATTTCGACCGCGAGTTCGGCAAGCAGGCCATCAAGCTGTTGCCGAACGAGTATTACGTGACGCGCGAGGACGTGGTGCTTACCACCGTGCTGGGTTCGTGCGTGGCTGCCTGCATCCGCGACGAGACGGCCGGGGTGGGGGGCATGAACCACTTCATGCTGCCGGACGACGACGGCGCGGGTGCGGACCGGCTGCTCTCCGCATCGATGCGCTACGGCTCCTACGCCCTGGAAGTGCTGATCAACGAATTGCTGAAGATGGGCGCGCGCCGCGAGCGGCTCGAAGCCAAGGTATTCGGCGGCGGCGCGGTGTTGGCCAATATGACCACGCTGAATATCGGCGATCGCAACGCAGAGTTCGTGCTCAGGTACCTGAAGGCCGAAGAGATCCGCGTGGCCGCCCAGGACCTGCGCGGCCCGCATGCGCGCCGCGTCAGCTATTTCCCGCTTACCGGGCTGGCGTTGGTGCGCCGGCTCACACGCCAGGATGACCAGGTGGTGGTCGAGCGCAACGAACGCGCCCTGGCGCGCGCCATTGCCAGCTCCGGCACCGCGCCCGGGAAGGGCGGCGCGGAACTGTTTCCACGACGCACGCCATCGGCTGCCGTCTCCTGAACCGACAAGGATTTTTTCAAGACATGACCGCGGCCAAGATCAAGGTATTGTGCGTGGACGATTCCGCGCTGATACGCAGCCTGATGACGGAGATCATCAACAGCCAGAGCGATATGGAGGTGGTGGGAACCGCCCCCGATCCGCTTGTGGCTCGCGACCTGATCAAGCGACTGAACCCGGATGTGCTCACGCTTGACGTGGAAATGCCGCGCATGGATGGCCTGGATTTCCTGGAGCGGCTGATGCGGCTGCGGCCGATGCCGGTGCTGATGGTCTCGTCGCTGACGGAGCGCGGTTCGGAAATCACGATGCGCGCGCTGGAGCTGGGTGCGGTGGATTTCGTCACCAAGCCAAAGCTGGGTATCCGCGACGGCCTGATGGACTACACCGACACCATCGCCGACAAGATTCGCGCGGCTTCGCGCGCGCGCATCCGCAGCGCCGCGCCGGCCAGCGCGGAGGCGGCAGTGCCTGCGGCCCCGATGCTGCGCAGCCCGTTGCTGTCCACGGAAAAGCTGATCATCGTCGGTGCATCCACCGGCGGCACCGAGGCCATCAAGGAATTCCTGATGCCGATGCCGCCGGACTGCCCGGCGGTGCTGATCGTCCAGCACATGCCGGCCGGCTTTACGCGCTCGTTCGCGCAGCGCCTGGACGGCCTGTGCCGGATCACGGTCAAGGAGGCGGAGCACGGCGAACGCGTGCTCCCCGGCTACGCTTATATCGCGCCGGGAGACTCGCACCTGCTGCTCGCGCGCAGCGGGGCCAACTATGTGGCCCACCTGTCGCAGGAGCCGGCGGTCAACCGCCACCGGCCGTCGGTGGAGGTGCTGTTTGACTCCGCGGCCAAGCATGCAGGCAAGAATGCCATCGGCGTGATGCTGACCGGCATGGGCAAGGACGGGGCGCAAGGCATGCTGCGCATGCGCGAGGCCGGCGCCTACAACCTGGCGCAGGACGAAAGCAGTTGCATCGTATTCGGCATGCCCAAGGAGGCGATTGCCGCCGGCGGGGTGCATGAGGTAGTACCGCTGCACGCGATGAGCCAGCGCGTGATGGCGCGCCTGGCCACCTTCGGGACGCGCGCGCAGCGGGTTTGACAGGGCACAAGCGCTTGCCCGGGCGCATACCGCAGGGGCAGGCGCAGGTATTGAAGCAACTTTCCACAACTGTATTGGAGCCGTTAGAGTGGACAAGAACATGAAGATCCTGGTGGTCGATGACTTCCCCACCATGCGTCGCATCATCCGCAACCTGCTTAAGGAACTGGGCTTTGCCAACGTCGAGGAAGCCGAAGACGGCGCCGCCGGCCTGGAGAAGGTCAAGGACGGCAGCTTCCAGTTCGTCATCTCCGACTGGAACATGCCGAACATGGATGGCCTGAGCATGCTGCAGGCCATCCGCGCCGAAGGGCCGCTGTCCAAGCTGCCGGTGCTGATGGTGACGGCCGAGGCCAAGAAGGAAAACATCATCGCCGCGGCGCAAGCCGGCGCGAACGGCTATGTGGTCAAGCCGTTCACGGCAGCGACGCTTGACGAAAAAATTACCAAAATTTTCGAGAAACTGGCGAAGGAAGGGGCATAAGGTGGGCGATATGTCGACGACTCCGACTCTCAGCAACGAATCTGCCGAGCAGCTGTTCCAGCGCATTGGCGCCCTGACACGGATGCTGCGCGACAATATGCGCGAATTGGGGCTCGACAAGGAAATCGAGCGTGCCGCCCAGGCCATCCCCGACGCGCGCGACCGGCTCAGCTATATCGCCTCCATGACCGAGCAGGCTGCCGAGCGCACGCTGACCGCGGTGGAGCTGGCGCAGCCGATCCAGGCCGGCATGGAGAAGCAGGCCGAGGCGCTGGACAAGCGTTGGGAAGCCTGGTTCGACAAGCCGGTGGAGCTGGGCGACGCGCGCGAGCTGGTGCTCGATACCCGTGCCTTCCTGACGGACGTGCCGCAGCAGGCCCGCGCCACCGGCAGCCACCTGCTCGACATCATGATGGCGCAGGACTTCCAGGACCTGACCGGCCAGGTCATCAAGAAGATGATGGACATGATCCATTCCCTGGAGCAGGAATTGCTGCAGGTGCTGATTGATAACGTGCCGGCCGATCGTCGGGTGGAGGCGCCGGCTACGCTGATGAACGGGCCGCAGGTCAACCCGGAAGGCAAGGCCGATGTGGTCTCCGACCAGTCGCAGGTGGACGACCTCCTCGCCAGCCTGGGGTTCTGACCGTCCTGGCCAGGCAGCGGTGGCGCCCTTGCCGCGGCGCCGCGGCGGCCTGGCCCGATTTGCCGGCGCATTGCCGGTAAAGCCTCCGCCGCCATGGCGGAGGGTAGCGCGCCGCATCCGCCCGCGCCGCGCCCGGGGCGGCGCCATCCCGCAAACAGCGCCAGAATCCCCGCCCTATTCCCCCTAATGCCCGCCGCTTCCCGCTCCGATAATCGTCCCTGACGAACGGCCGCATGCCGCTTCGTAACGGAGCGGCCATGTCCGAAGAAAGCGATCTCGAGAAAACCGAACCTGCCTCATCGCGGCGCCTGGAAAAGGCGCGCGAGGAGGGGCAGGTCGTGCGTTCGCGGGAACTCGCCACGCTGATCATGCTGATGAGCGGTGTGGCGGGCCTGTCGATGCTGGGCGGCACGCTCGCCAGCAAGCTCGACGCTGTATTGCACGCCGGCCTGGCCTTCGAGCCGGCCGTTGCCTTCGATACGTCGCGCATGATGTCGCACTTCGCCATGACGGTCTGGGAAGGCCTGCTGGCCTTCCTGCCCCTGCTGCTCCTTTTTGGCGTGGCGGCGCTGGCCGGCCCCATGCTGCTGGGCGGCTGGCTGTTCTCCGCCAAGTCTTTCGCCCCCGATTTCTCCCGGCTCTCGCCGCTCAAAGGGCTGGGCCGGCTGTTCTCCTCGCAATCGCTGGTGGAACTGGCCAAGGCCATCGCCAAGGCATTGCTGGTTGGCAGCGTGGCCGGCTGGGTACTGTGGCGGCGGCTGCCCGAGGCTGTCGCGCTGATGAGCGCACCGATCCACGAGGCGCTGCTGCACATGCTGGAGATGGTGCTGAGCGCCTGCGCCATGGTGGCGGGTTCGCTGGTGCTGGTGGCGGCGATCGACGTGCCCTGGCAGTACTGGACGTTTTACAAGAAGCTGCGCATGACCAAGGAAGAGGTCAAGCAGGAGCACAAGGAAAGCGAAGGCGACCCGCATATCAAGGCGCGCATCCGCCAGCAGCAGCGCGCCATGGCAAAGCGCCGCATGATGTCCGAGGTGCCCAAGGCTGACGTGGTGGTGACCAACCCCACGCACTTCGCCGTGGCGCTGCGCTATGAAGAAGGCCGCATGAGCGCGCCGCGCGTGGTGGCCAAGGGCAGCGAGGCGATTGCCGCGCGCATTCGCGAGATCGCCGTCGAGAACGGCGTGCCGTTGCTGTCCGCGCCGCCGCTGGCGCGGGCGCTGCACCGTCACGTAGAGCTGGGCCAGGAAATTCCGGCCGGCTTGTACACCTCCGTGGCCGAAGTTCTGGCCTGGGTCTATCAACTGAAGCACTGGCACCACAGCAACGGCCCGCATCCGGAGGCACCCTCCGAGTTGCTGGTGCCTGACGAGTTTGCCGTACCGGAAAGCCAAGCATGAACGCATTGACCTCGCTGTTCAACCTGCCCGGCGGGCGGGGAGGCGGCCAGATGAAGGCCCTGGCCGGCCCGCTGCTGATCATCATGATCCTCGGCATGATGATCCTGCCGCTGCCGCCTTTCGTACTGGACCTGCTGTTTACGTTCAACATCGCCCTGTCGATCATGGTGCTGCTGGTGGGCATGTACACGCAGAAGGCGCTGGATTTCGCCGCCTTCCCGGCGGTGCTGCTGTTCACTACGCTGCTGCGCCTGTCGCTCAACGTGGCCTCGACCCGTGTCGTGCTGATGGAAGGGCACACCGGGCCGGACGCCGCGGGCAAGGTGATCGAGGCCTTCGGCCACTTCCTGGTGGGCGGCAACTTCGCCGTGGGTATCGTGGTGTTCGCCATCCTGGTGGTGATCAACTTCATGGTCATCACCAAGGGTGCGGGGCGTATCGCCGAAGTTGGCGCGCGCTTCATGCTCGATGCCATGCCCGGCAAGCAGATGGCGATCGACGCCGACCTCAACGCCGGCCTGATCAACGAAGACGGCGCCAAGAAGCGCCGCGCCGAGGTATCGCAGGAATCGGACTTCTATGGCGCGATGGACGGTGCCAGCAAGTTCGTGCGCGGCGACGCCGTGGCGGGTCTGATGATCATGTTCATCAACGTCGGCGCAGGCATGGTGGTGGGCATGGTGCAGCATGACCTGGACTTCGCCACCGCGGTGCGCAACTACACCCTGCTGACCATCGGCGATGGCCTGGTCGCGCAGATCCCGGCGCTGGTGATCTCCACCGCCGCGGGCGTGATCGTCTCGCGGGTCTCCAACGAGCAGGACGTGGGCCAGCAGCTGACCGGCCAGCTGTTCTCCAATCCGCGCGTGCTCTACCTGACCGGTGCCATCATCGGCATGATGGGCATCATCCCCGGCATGCCGCACTTCGCTTTCCTGGCCTTTGCCGGCGCGCTGGTGTGGTTCGGCCGCTACGTGGCACGGCGTGATGCATCGCAGGCGCAGGAGAAGAAGCGCGAGGATCGCGCTCCCGCGATGGTGCCCGAGTCGACCGAAGCCAGCTGGGACGACGTCAGCCTGGTGGACCCGCTCGGCATGGAAGTGGGCTACCGCCTGATCCCGCTGGTGGACCGCGCGCAGAACGGCGAACTGCTCGGCCGCATCAAGAGCATCCGCAAGAAGGTGGCGCAGGAGATCGGCTTCCTGGTGCCGGTGGTGCATATCCGCGACAACCTGGAACTCAAGCCCAACGCCTACCGCATCACGCTCAAGGGCGTGGAGATCGGCCGCGGCGAAGCGACGCCCGGGCAGTGGATGGCGATCAACCCCGGCCAGGTCTCCGGCCCGTTGCCAGGCACGCCCGGCCAGGACCCGGCATTCGGCCTGCCGGCGGTGTGGATCGAGGGCGGGCTCAAGGAACAGGCGCAGATCTACGGCTACACCGTGGTGGACGCCAGCACAGTAGTGGCCACTCACCTCAACCATCTGATCCATATGCACGCGGCCGAACTGCTTGGCCGCCAGGAAGTGCAGTCGCTGCTGGACCGCATCGCCAAGGAATCGCCCAAGCTGACTGAAGACCTGGTGCCCAAGGTCATCACCCTCACCGCGCTGCAGAAGATCCTGCAGAACCTGCTGGACGAGAGCGTGCCGATCCGCGACATGCGCACCGTGCTGGACGTGGTGGCCGAGCACGCGCCGAAGATCAGCGATCCCAACGAACTCACATCGCTGGTGCGCGTCGCGCTGGGGCGTGCCATTACCCAGCAGTGGTTCCCCAACGGCGCCGACCTCCAGGTCATCGGCCTCGACGCCGGGCTGGAACGCGTGCTGTCGCAAGCGCTCACTAACGGCGGCGGCATCGAGCCTGGCCTGGCCGATGCCCTGCTGCAGCAAACGCAGAACGCGGTGAACAGGCAGGAACACCTGGGGCTGGATCCCGTGCTGCTGGTGCCGCATCCGCTGCGCCCGCTGCTGGCGCGCTTCCTGCGCAGGACCATGCCGCAGCTCAAGGTGCTCTCGCATGCCGAGGTGCCGGACAACAGAAATATCAGGATCACCGCCATGATCGGTGGCGCAGCGTGAGGGGTTTCGCAAGATGAGCGTAGCTAAATTCGTGGCGGCCAATGGCCGCGAGGCCTTGCGCCAGGTGCGCGAGGCAATGGGACCGGATGCCGTGGTGCTGTCCAACCGCACCGTCGAGGGCGGCGTGGAGATTGTCGCCATGCGCGACACCGATCTCGGCGCCATCGCCAGCAGCGCACCGGCATTCACGCCGCCGCCCGCCGCCGTGGTGGCCGTCGACGGCGCCCTTGGCGACCTGCGCGGCGAACTGCAGACCATGCGCGCCATGATGGAGCGGCAGTTCTCCGGCGTGGGCACCCACAGCCTGCCGTCGCTGGGCGGCGATCCGCTGCGCGACTCGCTGTTTACCTGGTTAGTGACTGCTGGCTTCTCCGGACAGCTTGCGCGATCGCTGCTCGGCCACCTGCCGCTGGGTCATGACCGGCCCGCCGCCATGACCTGGATCCGCCAGGAGCTGGCGCGCAAGGTCCCGGTGCTCAACGACGAAGATGCGCTGTTCGCCCAGGGCGGCGTGCTGGCGCTGGTCGGCCCCACCGGCGTGGGCAAGACCACCACCACGGCCAAGCTGGCAGCGCGCTTCGTGCTCAAGCACGGCCCGGAACGCCTGGCCTTGCTGACCACCGACACTTTCCGTATCGGTGCGCACGAGCAACTGCGCATCTACGGCGACATCCTGGGCGTGCCTGTGCACGCGGTCAAGGATGCGGCCGACCTGCGCTTCGCGCTGGCGGCGCTGACCGATAAGCACCTGGTGATCATCGACACCGTCGGCATGAGCCAGCGCGACCGTAACCTGTCGGAGCAGATCGCCATGCTGGCGGGCGTGCAGGCGCCGGTGCAGCGCATCCTGTTGCTCAACGGCGCCAGCCACGGCGACACCCTCAACGAAGTCGTGCACGCCTACCGCCACGATGCCACGCCCGACGGCGGCATCGACGGCTGTATCGTCAGCAAGCTGGATGAAGCCACGCACCTGGGCTCCGTGCTCGACGTGGTGATCCGGCACCGCCTGCCGGTCTACTACGCCTCCACCGGCCAGCGCGTGCCCGAGCACCTTGAACTCGCCAACGGCGCGTCGCTGGTCGAGCGCGCGTTCCAGACGCCGCGCCGCGGCTCCGTATTCGCCGACGCGGAAGCCGCGCGCCGTGCCATGCCCGCGCAGGACGATGGCGACGCCACCCGCGCGGCCAGCGCCGGCGGCGCCGACGGCATGCTGCGCTCGCTGACCGACAACGCCAACGCGGTGGGCGATTGCGTCCAGCAGCTGAACGCTGGCAGCTACAGCTTCGAGCTGGTCCGCTCGCTCTGGCAGCAGCGCGCCGAGAGCGCGCCCTCGCCGCGCCTGATGGCGCAGCAGGTGCGCGAAGCCGCCTGCCGCGACCTGAGCCGCCATTGCGATCGTTTCGTGCTTTCGCTCAGCGCCACGGTCGCCGCGCCGGTGGCGGGGCGCCGCGCGCCGCGCCCCTGGCAACACACGCTCTGGCTGGCTGACCGCGACGGCCTGCCGCTGGC